>NZ_CP151979.1:3025000-3280775 GCF_038593265.1 Ureibacillus sp. FSL W7-1570 | reverse complement strand
GATATCACAGAAAATTGATTGGAGTGACGGGGCGACTCCTGCGGGAACAGCCCGAGTCTCGAGACCCCGCAGGAGCGAAGGATTGAGCTCCGAGGAGGCTCGAGCCGGGCCCGCGGAAAGCGTCCCCGGAACGGAAATCAATTTTCTTCAATTATCAAATCGAGTAGGAGGGAGCGATTAACTCCCGTCCTCTCACACCACCGTACGTACGGTTCCGTATACGGCGGTTCAATTAAGATCATTGACGCAAGTTTTCATAACGAGCTTCAAGACTTTTCAGCCCTTGGTTTCTCCAATAGGAGTTACCAAGGGTTCTGTGTAATATTGGACTATTTGAAATACGCCAATAACTCTTCCGAGTATTTCCCCATTCATACGCTTGCCATTGTGGTACGCCAAGTTGAATAAGGTTGCGTATCTTTGTTTTCGGTTTCTTCCAGTTCTTCCATAGACACATTCGAAGTCTTCTACGAATCCATTTATCTAATTCAAGGAATATAGATTTGGTGTCTGCTAACGCAAAATATCCACACCATCCCATTAGATATTGATTCAGTTTCTGAATGCGGTATTCCATCGGGTAGGGCATCTTGCGTGATGTGATTTCACGAACTTTATTCTTCATTCGTTTAAGGCTTTCTTTTGCGATACGAACCTTTGGCTCTTTATGATAGGTAAAGCTAAATCCTAGAAACTTACGTTTCCATGGACGGTCGACCGCTGATTTCTTTTCATTTACTTTCAGTCGTAGTTTTCCTTCAATGAATCGTTGAATGCTTGCCATTGTGCGAAGTCCTGCTCGTTTACTTTTCACGTAAATGTTACAGTCATCCGCATATCGAACGAATTTGTGTCCTCTTCTTTCCAATTCTTTATCTAGTTCATCTAGTACAATGTTAGATAGTAGCGGACTTAATGGTCCTCCTTGTGGAGTTCCTTCTAATGTGCTTGACACCACACCATTAATCATGACTCCCGATTGTAAATACTTACGAATCAATTTCAGTAATGGTTTATCTTGGATTCTCTTCGCGAGTGTACCCATTAATCTGTCATGGTTGACCTTATCAAAGAATTTCTCCAAGTCCATATCTACAACCCATCGATGTCCATCTCTTATATATTCTTTCGCTTTCCTCACCGCATCATGGGCACTTCGGTTTGGTCTAAATCCGTAGCTGTTTTCAGAGAATGTAGGGTCATACACTTTTGAAAGTACTTGGGCGATTGCTTGTTGAATCAAACGGTCTGTTACGGTAGGGATTCCTAGTAAACGAACACCGCCGTCAGGTTTCGGGATTTCGACTCTGCGGACTGGCATTGGTTCATAAGTTCCCTTGAGAATTGCCTCCTTAATAGATAGCCAGTTTTCGACTATGTGCTGTCGTAGGTTTTGTACGGGCATCATATCTACTCCGTGGCTTCCTTTATTCTGTTCTACACGTTTTAGTGCTTGAAGCATGTTCTCCCGTGACAGGATTTGATTCAAAAGCATCGTTATTCTCCTTCCGTGAATAGCTGTTCTCTTTATGCCAGTGGTCACTCCACCCTCCAAGAGGTCCCCCACGGGATTCACCGCTTCCTTCCTCAAGTGAGGTACTACGTTTTCTGTTTTCATCATGACTCACTGAATGCCAAGGGCTATTCTCTCTTAATTGTTCGGTCCTTCTTAGTTGTTCTAGACCAACTAATACTATGACCTCTGCTGACTTCTGACGGTTCAGCTACTTATCACTAAGTAGGTTATGAAGCGTACTTCACCTATCCGCCAGACCTCCCCGGGTAAGTACATGCACTTTCACACCATCTATCCGCCTCATCTACTCGATATGACCTTCGACAGAAAGAGCTTTGTTTTGTTTTGCAAACTCACTCAATCATACCTAGCCTTATATGAGGTTCGTGTTCCTCGGACCGGTGTTTTGCCTCCAGCTTCCTTCAGATTCCGCGTCACCACGGACACCCTTGCTCTTGGCTAACCTCTACTTCTGTCTTCGGGGTTCGGGACTTACACCCTATAGTTCATGTACATGCCGGGCGCACAAAAACACCATTTTTCTCCCGTGAGAAAATGGTGTTTTTTATCTTTTGTCCCAGCCTCTTTCTTTTTTACAAAAAAACCCCATGGCACCTGAATAGTGCCATGGGGTTTTTTCATTCTCACATCATCTATAATCTAATCTGTAAAATACTTGCTTTCTCCTTCCATTCAGAAGGAGCCGAGACTGAATACCATCCTCATGCATATAATTAAAATACTAAATAATCTCTAATTTCTTCATCACTTTTGCCAGTCCGTCACGATCGACATGATCGCCGACCACATCAGCAATTTCTTTTACCTGCTCTTTCGCATTGCCCATCGCAACACCGACGCCGACTGCCTGAAGCATTTCAATGTCGTTTAATCCGTCGCCAAAGGCAATCGCATTTTCAATAGGGACATTCATTTTTTCCAACACTTTATGAATCCCTCTTGCCTTTGAACCGTTTTTTGGCAGAATGTCGCAGGAATACGGATGCCAACGGACGAATTTGACATTGGAAAAGTTTTGATGATAAACCGGTTCTTCCTGTTCTTCCATAAAGATGAGGGTTTGATAGACGGCATTTTCTTTATAGAAGTGGGGATTGATCTTCGGATAAGGATAGCGAAGGGACTTTAAGCTTTGTTCAATCTTTTTGTTTCCGCCTGCCGTCGCAATCATTTTTTTGTCATCAATAAAAACGACCGGATGATCCCGTTTGGAACCAAATTCGATAATTTCCGTCAACTCTTCTTTCGGGACACTGTCGGTAAAAATGACTTCATTTTTATAAACGACATACTGCCCATTAAAAGTGACATATATATCAATCTCCAACTCTTTTAAAATCGGCTCGATCATAAAAGGGGCACGGCCTGTAGCAATCGCAATTTCATATCCGTTTCTTTTCGCTTGAAAAATCGCTTCTTTTGCGGATGGTGGCAATTGTTTCTTACTGTCGTAAAGCGTTCCGTCCACGTCAAAAAACAGCACTTTCTTCATAGTCACTAACCCTTCCAACGCATATTTGTATGTAAATGAAAAATACTTTACATATATATCATTCTACCTTATACTTTTAATAAGGAGTGATGTGCCATGTTGAAAAGACTCAAAAAGAAACTTTTGAGACGTCTCAATGGCATCCTCGGCAAAAAATCAATCGCTTAAGCCCTTCTCCGAAAATGAAGGGCTTTTCTTTATTTTAAAAGATTCCCATGATAATATAAAAGAAAATGCATGTCATTTTCTTTGGGAAATTTTGCTTTTTTTGATTTTATTATTTTAATGATGAATCGCCACTTCACGCAAATGGTTGTGAAAGGAAAAACCATTTGCGTTAATATATAATATTAATTGATTATATTCGTAAAAAGTGGAAAAATAATAAATGCAAAAATGTACGGTTAAAGAAGGAGAGAAAAAATGATTTACAAAGTGTATTATCAAGAAAATCCAGATGAAGTGCCTATTCGCGAAAATACAAAAAGCCTATACCTGGAAGCAGATTCAGAGCGAGAAGTCCGCGAATATTTAAAAGATCGCCGCATTTTGATCGAGTATATCCAATTACTAGAGGGCAAATATTTGGATTACGAAAAAAATAGCCCGAATTTCCGTTTGGAGAATGCATAACCTATATGAAGTTTGTAAAAAATGATCAAACGGCTGTTTTCGCTCTCGGCGGACTGGGCGAAATCGGCAAAAACACTTACTGCGTACAGTTTCAAGACGAAATTATTATCATCGATGCAGGCATTAAATTTCCTGAAGATGACCTTTTGGGAATCGACTATGTCATCCCTGACTACACTTATTTAGTGCGAAATGCAGATAAAATAAAAGGGTTGTTTATCACCCATGGCCATGAAGACCACATCGGTGGAATTCCGTATTTATTGCGTCAAGTCAATGTTCCGGTGTACGGAGGAAAACTGGCTCTCGGGCTCTTGCGCAACAAATTGGAAGAGCACGGATTGCTTCGCCAGACAAAGTTAATCGAAATCAAAGAAGACGATGTGATCAAATTCCGAAAAACATCCGTCAGCTTCTTCAGAACAACCCACAGTATTCCGGACGCATTTGGAATCGTGGTGAAAACACCGCCTGGCAACATCGTTCATACGGGCGACTTTAAATTCGACTTTACACCGGTTGGCGAACCCGCGAACTTGACAAAGATGGCTGAAATTGGTCGCGATGGAGTGCTTTGTTTATTGTCGGACAGCACGAATGCCGAAGTGCCCAACTTTACAATGTCAGAACGGAAAGTTGGCGAAAGCATCCACGATATTTTCCGCAAAGTGGAAGGACGCATCATCTTTGCAACTTTTGCTTCCAATATTCACCGTCTCCAACAAGTAACCGATGCAGCAGCCCAATACGGCAGAAAAATTGCAGTTTTCGGACGATCAATGGATAATGCCATTTCGATTGGCCGGGAATTAGGTTACATTACCGCTCCCAAAGAAACGTTTGTTGACGCTCAAACGATCAATCGACTTCCTGCAAATGAAGTGATGATTTTATGTACAGGCTCTCAAGGTGAACCGATGGCCGCATTGTCGCGTATCGCAAACGGCACTCACCGGCAAATTCAAATTCAGCCTGGAGATACTGTTGTGTTCTCCTCTTCACCAATTCCTGGAAACACAATAAGTGTCAATAAAATTATCAACTTATTGTACAGAGCGGGAGCAGAAGTCATCCATGGATCCATCAACAACATCCATACTTCCGGACACGGTTCCCAAGAAGAACAAAAGTTGATGCTCCGATTGATGAAACCGAAATTCTTCATGCCGATCCACGGTGAATATCGCATGTTGAAAATGCATACAAAGCTTGCCATTGATTGCGATGTTCCACCTGAAAATACTTTCGTGATGGAAAATGGAGATGTGCTTGCGTTAAGCTCAGATGAAGCGTATGTGGCAGGAAGGGTTCCATCCGGAGATATCTACATCGATGGAAGCGGCATTGGTGACATCGGCAATATCGTGTTGCGCGATCGACGCATTCTTTCCGAGGAAGGATTGGTCATCGTTGTGGTCAGCGTAGATATGAAACAGCAAAAAATTATGGCAGGTCCTGATATCATTTCCAGAGGCTTTGTGTATATGCGCGAATCGGCTACGTTGATCAGTGAAGCACAAAAAATGCTTTCTGAACACTTGGCAGAAAAAATTCAGGAAAAATCCCAATGGACAGAGTTAAAAAATGAAATTACGGAAATTTTATCTCCTTATTTATTTGAAAAAACGAGACGTCGGCCAATGATTTTGCCGATTATTATGGAGGTATAAAAAACAAGGCTGCCTGGGAAGCGTTCTTCTCCTTGGCAGCCTTGCTTTATTTCGGTTCTTTGTCAAATGGTGTTGGTGAATAAATTTTAGTTACATTATTTGGTAATATGTAATCGGATGGCTTAGGGGAAATTCGAGGTTCCCCTAAGCTGTTTTTATTTTCGCTAAGTTTTGGGTAATGAATATTCGGTTTCTAAAGTGATAGAAGGATCGATAACCGAAAGAAATGCGTTTAATCACTTTGATTTTGTTATTAATCCCCTCTAAAATGCCGTTGTTATAATCATATTTCAACGTATTCTCCACGTAATTGATGTATTTGTTGATTGTCTTGATGGCGGTTTTCATATAGCTGGAAACGATATTTTGTTTATTCTCTAATGTTTTCTTTAGGAGCTCAAAGTCTTTGATTTTTATGCAATGTTGCACGTATTGATATAACTCATAGGACGCTTTTAATTCAGAATCTAAATCAATGAGATAGTGGAGAATCTCCACCTCACACATATGCTTTTTAAAGCAACGATGATATTTATAGTTCTTATAATCAAGTTTTGTTTGATCTTTCAGAAGGAGCTTCCAGTATTTTTTTAATTTATTGTAATTCTTTTTATCCCGATTCATGACGTTGATGCGTGTTTTGTTTAAAGCTCTGCTAAATAGTTGGAGGATATGGAATTTGTCGAGTACGATTTCCGCTTTAGGGAAAACTTCGTGGATTAAGGAAATATAAGGGCTGTACATATCGATGACAATCGTTTTTACCGCATCTCTCGCCTTCTTGGAATACCGTAAGAAATACTCTTTGAGGACATGTAATCTCCGGTCCTCCACGATATCCACAATCTCCCCCGTTTCAGAGTCGCAGAAAATAAAGGACATCGCTCCAGCTGCGGATTTCACTGATTTAAACTCATCAAAACACAAATGCTTTGGAAGGTAGTGAACATTTGGTTGATAATAGCTATAAAAGCTGTCAATGACACGACTGACAGTGGCATGAGAAACATGATGTTTCATCGCAATATCTTTTTCGGATATTTTATCTTTGGCGTTTAAAGCAATCGCTACTTTAGTATTGTTGGAAATACAACAGTTTTTAGCCACGACGCTCGTTTTTAAAGTAAACGTGGAATGACAATGTTTACAGAAATAACGCTGTTTACGCAATTTTAAGTAGGTATGAAAACCTGAAATGCTAGGCATTTTAATGAGAGACGTTTTAAAACCGTGTTTAATGATTTGAACATCAAAGACATGTCCACAAGCATAACAAGCTTTTGGTTGGTAAGTTAATTGGCCATAAAAGACTTTTGATTGGACCCCTTTAATGAGTTCTTCTGCACAAAAATTTTCATCAAATGTGATATTTTTGTCTTTTATATTGAGTAGGTTTCGTATAGAATGATGGTGAGACATGTGACACAACTCCTTTGGAAAATGTGTTTTGGCGATTACATTTTACCAGAGTTTTGTCACTGTCTCATTTTTTTTTGTTCAAAAAAATTGGTGCTGGTTTATACTCACCAACACCAAATATTATAGAGCCTTTATTTCCAATCCTCATATTCCACAAATAAGAACTACAATATGTCAATCCAAGTTTTAATGGCAGCGGCAGTGATAAGTACAGCCAAAATCATTTTTAACACCTTTGTATCCATTTTCTTCCCCACCTTTGCTCCAAGGGGAGTGGCAGTAATACTGGCGATGATCATAATGAAAGCGGACCAATAATCTATTTGATTGGTTATTATTTTCCCAAAAGTCCCTCCAATAGATGAGATGAAAGTGACGGCTAAACTTGTTGCAATGGTTACCCTTGTAGGAATTTTTAAAATGACTAATAAAATAGGAACGAGCAAAAAACCACCGGCTGCCCCAACAATTCCAGAACCTATTCCGACAATAAATGCCAGGGAAGCAGCCAACCATTTATTAAAAGTGAGGGTTGATATATCATCAATTTCCTTTGTGGGAATGAACATCAATAGAGCCGCGATGATAGCTAACAATCCATAAACAAAATTAATCGCTTCTTCCGAAAAATAATTGGATCCAAAACTTCCCAAAAGACTTCCTGCTAAAATGGAAACCCCCATATATAAAATAAGAGTTTTATTTAAATAACCGTCTTTGCGGTACGACCAGATGCCTGCAAGTGAGGAAAAGAATACTTGGATTGCGCTGATACCAGACACTTCATGGGCAGTGAAAGATGCGAGTCCAAAAAGTGGCGGCAAATAGAGGAGCATTGGGTATTTAATGATGGAACCACCTATTCCAACCATGCCGGAAACAAATGAGCCCACAAATCCAATGCAGAAAATGACAACGGCAAACGTGAATGCCATACTTGATTCACCTGCTTTTTTAGAACTTTTTTTCAATGTATAGCATTCACGTTGAATATCCTATAGGGGGATTCCACTAATTTTTCAGATAATATATTTATTGGCAATGCCGTATTGAATCAGTTCCGCTTTCGTTTTTAAATCCAATTTCTGCATGATGTTTGCTTTGTGGTTTTCCACTGTTTTGGAACTGATGGACAATTTATCGGCAATTTGCAAATTGGTATATCCCAATATGGTTAACCGCACAATTTCTTGTTCTCTGCTTGATAGAACGTCCTTTTTCTGTTTTCCTTTATTTTTAAACCATTTTTCAAGCTGCTCTTTTGGAATTCCAACATCATAATATTTTCTTCCTGAGTAAACCGCCTGAATGGCTTGATATACTTGGTTTGCCTGACTATTTTTTAAAATGTAGCCATCCGCATCAGTTTCAATAGCCTTTTGAATGTAAGCAAATTCATTATGCATCGTAAGCATGACAACCTTGATTTTTGGAAACTCCTTCTTTATCTTTCGAGTGGCTGTGAAACCATCAATGCCTTTTGGAATGGAAATATCCATTAAAACCACATCCACATCCAAACTGTATAACTGTTGCAAACATTCTTCTCCATCGCTCGCTTCCCCTACCACTTCCAAATCACGATAGTTTTCTAATAATAAGGCGATACCCTTGCGGATTAAAACATGGTCATCGACTAGAAAAACTTTTATCATGTATTCGGCCTCCATCTCGGAATAGTAACTTCAACAACGGTACCTTTGTTCATTTCTGAACGAATGGCACATGTACCGCTTAACAAATCAACTCGTTCTTCAATATGTTTTAAGCCGAGTCCCTTGTTTTGAATCGATTTGCGGTCAAATCCGATTCCGTCATCTTCAATTTTCATATGAATGTGCGTATTATTTTTCCGAATAGAGATTTTCACATAGGATGCCTGCGCATACTTGACCACATTGTGCAACGCTTCTTGGGCAATGCGGTATAGATTGATTTCAATAGCCGGATCACATCGGTCAAGCCCTTGGGTTGTTAACTCGAATATCAGATGAGGAGTCATTTTTTTCATATTGTCTATTAAGTTTTCCAAAGCTGCTTTCAATCCCAATTGATCTAAACTTTGCGGACGTAAATTGTAGGAATACGTATACACATCTTCAATCACTTTCCGCAGCTCATTTCGCACTTCTTTTACATAACTGGACAGTTTTTCATTATCCTGCATATACGCTTCAATCGCTTCTAAGGCGACCGAAACCGAGTAAAGTGATTGTCCAACCCCATCATGCAATTCCTGAGCTAATCGTTTATGTTCAGATTCTTTCGCATCAATCAAAGCTTGAATCATTTTTTTATTGAGCGCTGCTTCCTGCGCTTTCAACATGGTTTCACAATCCCTTAATACAAGTAAATACTCATTTTCTCCAGTTTCTACATTTCTATTAATGACCGAAACACTCATTTCCACATCCAGTGTTTTTTTTCGATTTGTTGACATTTGGGACAATATGGACGGAACATCTTCGTTGGCCATTAAATAACAAGACGGGGTTTCTACCCGCCGATTTCTTGTCGTGCAAAAACTGCAGTAAGGAACATAGTCACCAACTTTCCACCCGGTCAGCCTTTTTGCCGCTGGATTCAACATAATAATTTCCCTGGATTCCCTCATTACAACGATTCCATCTTGAATGTGTTCGTAAACCTTTTGGAAGTATTCTGTATGATTGATTTTGTGCAATGAAAACACCTCAATTAAATTACTTTCCGATATCATAATCTCATATGTTTATGATAAAAAAAATATAACAATGGCAGAAAGAATCCCTACAGAAATTGAAAAAAATAAGCAACTGATTCCGTTAAAAAGAGCCTGAGCCTCCAAACTTAATTGAACAAGTTTCGAAAGGCCCAGGCAAAATTTTTACTAGTGTTGTTTATCCATTAATTTCTTACGGCATCTGTTTGAGTTTCTGTTACCCATCTTTCATATCCGCCATCTAAATTCACGACATCTTTAAATCCTTTTGACAATAAAATGCTTGTAGCTATACCCGAACGGGCACCAGAACGGCATTGCATAATAACTTTTCCTTTTGGCACTTCGTCAAGTCTATTCTTTAACGTTCCCAGCATAATGTGCTTTGCTCCATCAATATGCCCTTCTTCATACTCGGATAAATTCCGCACATCCACAATTTGCGCTTTTCCCTCACTTAATAATGTTCTTGCTTCCATTGGTGTAATATTTTCATAACTGCATAACTTATTGGATTGAGACAACATCCCCTTTACATCGGCAAAGCCGGCAATTTTGTCAATTCCAATGGAGCGGAGAGCAATCAGCACTTCTTCAATATCAGTTGGATTCGTCAATACATAAATTGGTTTATTGTAATCGACAATCCAACCTGCCCAAGTGGTGAATGATTGACTCAATGGAATATTGACTGTTCCTGCAATAAAGCCTTTTGAAAAATCTTTAGGGCTTCGGGTATCGATTACTAAGAATCCATCCTTGATCACTTTTTCAATCTCTTTAAGGGAATCGATGAATGGTATTTCCGGTAAGTTTTTAATCAATTCTATTCCGATTTTGTTCACTCTCTTCATAACGGCAAAGTAATATGGTGCCTCAGGCTGTCCCCGAAGTAATTCCTTTACAAATTCCTCTTCATTTTCAATTTTCATTGCCCAGTTAAATTGCTTTTCATAACCTACCGTTGATGATGGAACCGCTCCCAACGCTTTTCCGCAGGCGCTTCCCGCTCCATGTGCCGGCCACACTTGCAAATAATCGGGCAGTTCTTTAAAACGTTGAATGGACTTAAACATTTGGCGTGCCCCAACTTCCGCAGTCCCAGCCATTCCAGCTGCTCTTTCCAATAAATCCGGACGGCCAATATCACCGACAAAAACAAAATCCCCTGTAAAAATGCCAATCGGCTTATCCGCAGCTGCACCGTCTGTTAATAAAAAGGAAATGTGCTCTGGCGTATGCCCTGGAGTATGCATCACTTCAAAAGTAAGATTCCCTAATTTAATAATGTCGCCGTCTTTCAATAGTTGATAGGAAAGCCCCTCTAAATTTGTATATTTCCAATTTTCGTCCCCTTCATCGGAAATGTACAAAGTGGCTCCGAACCGGTCGGCCAATTCCCGGGATCCGCTGACAAAATCTGCGTGAATATGCGTTTCCAATGAACCGACTATCTCCAATTTTTCCTTTCGGGCTACTTCAATATATGGTTCAATATTCCGCATAGGATCAATAACAACCGCCTTGCCATGTTGTTGGCAACCCACCATATAAGAGGCATGGGCCAATTTTTCATCGTAAAAATAACGCAATAACATAGTCATTCCTCCTTATGATTTTTTATTTAATACCGATAAAGTGGCTTGCACATATTGAAGCACCTTTTGAACAGCAGGATCTTTCAACCACTTGTAAATTGTGATTAGTTTAATAGGCTCCTGTGCAGATTCAGCCCGTTGCTGAATTTCTTTTAGCAGGGACATGCCGCTTTTTCCTTTTTCAACAATCGGATGGGCATATTCTTTTAAAGCATCAGTAATATGTTGTGTTGTCGCTTCGTCATGCATTATGGATTGTATAAAATCAAGGATATTTTCAAGTTGCTCAATCATTTTGTTCAGCCTTGGCAATTTCTCCAATAATTCAAGTATTGCTTCCAATGTTTTTAAATTGATATCGTAAGTGCGAAATAATTGATCGTATGGTTGCAAAACCTCTTTATCGGCTAAAATTTCCTTGCCGAAATTGACGTATTGTCCAATTTGTTGTAGTTGTTTTTCATAAGCGGGCAAATTTTTAAGAAAGGAAACAATAGCCTCCTGTATTTCCGGCTGTTCCAACTGATTTTGAACAGATGTATTCACTGTTGGATTCCCTCCAATTTTACATCGTGCCTTTTAACATGCCATTCCAATATAAAACAGGCAACAAGTCTTTTTTCAAAATGTACATACTCGTCCTTTCAACTCCTTGGTCAAAAGGCATTGATTCCGTAGGTTCTTTGGAGTAGTCAAATTCCGCTAAAATCAATTTGTTATATCCTGTTACAATCGGACAAGAAGTATAGCCGTTATAAATCGTTTTTGTCGTTTGATTTCTGATGCTGGCAATCAAGTTATCAACAAGAACAGGCGCTTGCTTTCGTATGGCCGCACCTGTTTTCGAAGTAGGAAGGTTTGCGTTATCCCCCAGTCCGAAAACGTTTTCAAATTTTTTATGTTGAAGGGTATGAATGTCGACCGCCAAGAATCCTGTTTCATCTGCAAGAGGACTTTCTGCAACAAACTTCGGTGCCCCCATATAGGGGGTAACATGTATCATGTCGTATTGGATTTCATCTTTTTTTCCGCTATTTAAATCTTCAAAAATCGCAATTTTTTCATCCGGTTTAATTTCTACCAAGTTATAACAGAAACGGGCATCAATCCCCTTTCTCACCAATATCTTTTCCAACTCTTGACGGTACTTGGCAACATCAAATATGGTTGCGTTTGCTGAACCGAAAATAATTTTGATTTGATCTCTTACACCTGTTTTTCTGAAATAATCATCTGCCAAGTACATAATTTTTTGAGGTGCACCGCCGCATTTTACAGGTGAAGCAGGGTGTGTAAAAACAGCGGTTCCCGATTTGAAATTCCGAATGGTTTCCCAAGTGTAATCAACATGTTCATAAGAATAATTGCTGCAAACGTTTTTCGTACCTAACGCCTCTTTTAATCCCTTAATTTTATCCCAGTGAATCTCGAGGCCTGCAGCCACCACTAAAAATTCATAATGAACGAAATCATTGTTTTCCAGTTGCACTTTATTGTCTTTTGGATAAAATTTCTTAACTGCTTGTTGAATCCAAGTAGCCCCTTCAGGAATTACTGTTTTCATGTCTCTTACAGATTTTTCTTTTTTGTATACCCCACCGCCGACCAATGTCCATAAAGGCTGATAATAATGCTTGCCGGAAGGATCAATTATGGCAATTTGATCCCTCAAAGTCGGCATTTTTCTCAAAAGCTGGGCAGCGACGGTTATCCCACCCGTTCCTCCGCCTACTATTACGATTTTATAAGTCTGATTCTCCATTTTCAGCCCCTTCCTTATCCATCAGTAATTCTCTTATTGTCATGGTATAAGATTGGAGATTTGTAACATATAGGGGAATCCCCCTAATATTTAATATTTCAGAAAATTACGAAGTTTTGTTTTCCATTTCTATTGGAACCGGACAAACAATGCTATGTCATGCTTTGGAGGAAATGCACCGGCGATCGCATGTTACAGACCTTTTTTGTCATCCTTAAATGAAAAAAAGTTATAAAGAATATTCTTATCATTCATTTTTTCATTCAAATCGTTTTATGTATAATTTTTCTAAATATGGAAGGAGTGATGTTCATGGGCACAATGCGGAAAGATCAATGGAATCCATCACTTTATGATGATAAACATTCTTTCGTTTCAGCATTTGGAGATAGTTTGGTCAAGGTGCTGGCACCGAAAAAGGGGGAAAAAATACTGGATGTCGGATGCGGAACAGGAGATTTGGCTTGTCAAATGGCGGATGCCGGAGCAAAGGTTGTTGGGATTGATTCAAGCGAAAAGATGATTGCCAAAGCGAAAGAGAAATACCCGCATCTTTCATTTTACGTAAAGGATGTGACACAACTCGATTTTCATAATGAATTTGATGCCGTTTTCTCGAATGCCGTATTGCACTGGGTCAGACAGCCCGAAAAAGCCCTGACAAATATTTATAATAGCTTAAAAAAAGGCGGCCGATTTGTTGCCGAGTTTGGCGGCAAAGGAAATGTGCAAACGATTTCCCAAGCAATTGATACGCAAATCAAAAAAGCGGGAATCGAAAAAAACATCCCTTTCCCTTGGTATTTTCCGAGCATCGGGGAATATACCACTTTGATGGAACAGGCCGGTTTCCGTGTAATTTTTGCCATGCATTTTGACCGCCCTACACCGCTTGAAGGGGAAGAAGGACTAAAAAATTGGATTGACATGTTCGGAAGTCTGTTTTTCGAAGGCATCCACGAGGAAACGAAACAGCAGATTATTGAAAATGTTGAAAAATCATTGAAACCTTCCCTTTTTGAAAACGGGGTTTGGGTTGCGGATTATAAACGAATCCGTGTCATTGGCATCAAAAAACAATAGATGGGCTTCCCCTCTATTTGTGGAAATTAGAAGACTACGTTACAATAATGACATCGATGTACATACAACGCACGGAGGTAACTAATGAGAAAAGAATTTGTCGTCATCGGATTAGGACGGTTCGGAGGAAGCATCGTGGAAGAATTGGTCCGACTGGGGGCGGATGTGATGGCAATCGACTCTGATCCCGAACGGGTGGAAGATTATGCAAAAATTGCAACGGAAGCGGTCATTGCGGATGCAACGGATGAAGAAGCTTTGAAATCGCTCGGACTCCAAAATTTTGAGCATGTCATCGTCGCGATTGGGGACGATATCCAAGCCAGCATACTGGCAACGCTAATCTTAAAGGAAATGGGAGTGCCGCAAATCACAGCGAAAGCCCAAAACGATTATCATGCAAAAGTGCTGCATAAAATCGGTGCGGACGTCATCGTTCATCCGGAGAGGGATATGGGCATCCGGATCGCCAACAACATGATGTCCAATAACGTACTCGATTATCTGGAATTATCTGATGAATATTCCATTATGGAAATCAAATCCAATGATCGGATTGCCGGTTATTCCATCAAAGATTTGGACATTCGTGCCAATTACGGTATCAACATCATCGGCATCAAACGCGGGGATCACATTATTATCTCCCCTGGGGCTGATGAGAAAATCCTATTGGGCGATGTGTTGCTTGTAATCGGAGCGGTAGTGGACATCAACCGTTTCGTTAATCGGGCAATGACATAAGTGCCTGGCATTTTCGCCAGGCACTTCAATTTAGGATACGATTCAACCGCTGTTCCAACATTTTCATTCCTTTTCCGCCAGCCTGATAGTGGCGCAACAAACCGGAACGGTCAAATACGTAATACGATGGCACATATTCATTTTCAAATAAATCCGATAAGATAAAATCATTATCCACGTAGATTGGCTGTGTGATTCCTAAATCTTTGGCCACTTGTTCAATCGTTTCCAAATCCTGGTCCTCTTCGGAACGGGGCATATGCACAGCCACAACATTCAATTGATTTTTATACTTTTCCCGAAGCCCGTTAAGATCAGGCATCGCTTCTTTACATATATAACAGCTGACCGACCAGAAATGAATTAACGTCGCTTTTTCCCCCAGCAACTCTTCCTTCGTCACTTTACCATTGATCCAGGTCGTTGCACCACCCAACTCAGGCAATGGTGAACGCAGTTTCATCGATTTCCTCCTTTTATTGATAAATCCCCACATTAATTAATATGGGAAAAAACATCACAAAGTTGATTCGCCTGGACGCCAATTGGCTGGGCATAGGCCTCCAGTTTGAAGCGCCTGCAATACACGCAAAACTTCATCCACATCCCTGCCCACATTGTTGTGATGCACCACTTCATATTGAATTTGGCCCAGAGGATTAATAATGAATAATCCGCGCAATGCGACTCCCTCTTCTTCGATTAACACTCCGTACTCCTTGGCCACAGCATGGGTATGATCTGAAGCCAAAGGATATTTCAGTGTACCGATGCCGTTTTTTGTGCGCTCCGTATTAATCCAGGCAAGGTGGGTATATATGGAATCCGTCGAAACACCAATCACTTCCGCTTCCAATTCCTGAAACTCATCATAACGGTCGCTGATTGCCGTAATTTCAGTCGGACATACGAATGTGAAATCCATTGGATAAAAAAATAAAACTGTCCATTTCCCTTCATTTATAATTTTTTCCAAAGAGACTTTACCAAAGGTTTTGTCCGGCATTACCGCATCCAGTTCAAATAATGGTGCCTGTTTGCCGACTAAACGCTCTGCCATGATTGTTTCCCCCCTTATTGAATAATGAAGGTAATACTTTCCTAATTTTTACACTAACAAATGAATGAATGAATTTCAATTTATTTCACAAAACGTCCTTTATTATCATACTGAAAACCCCATAAAAATATATCTCCACAGAATTGTTCCGTTGCGAATCGGTCCACAAATCAGCTGCTTCTCCAAAGAAGCCTTTTGAAATTGAAATTTTAATAAAAAATGTTGCATTCCCTTTAAAATTCTGTATAATCATTATCTGTAATTGTAAACTTAAAGTTTTGTATTAGTAAACTTTCTTACTAAATGTTTAGGAAAAATAAACCGCTTGTTGCTAAAGAGGAGTTTTACTATATGCAAATTGGAAAGAAAATTAAAGCATTGCGCATTAAAAAAGGGTTGACACAAGAAGAGCTTGGTGAAAGAACAGATTTGACAAAAGGTTATATTTCCCAGCTTGAACGTGATTTAAATTCCCCTTCCATCGACACGCTTTTTACCATTTTAGAAGTGTTGGGTTCAACCCCCAAAGAATTTTTCGATGATGATATGGAAGAACAAAAAGTGGTTTACAGCGAAGAAGACCAAACCTCTTATATAGATGAAGAAAAGAAATACGAAATCAAATGGCTGATTCCCACTTCCAACGATAAAGAAATGGAGCCGGTGATTATCACTTTTCAAAAAGGCGGGGAATATAAACAATTTGAACCGTCCCTTTCGGAAACCTTCATTTATGTTTTGAAGGGGCGGATCCGTGTAGTGCTGGGGGAAGAAGAATTTATTGCAAGCGAAGGAAACTCGGTCTACTATGAAGCTTCTAGCAATCACCAAATTTTTAATGCCAATGATGGTGAGTCACAACTGCTTCTTGTAGCAACAGAATCTTATTTATAGGGTTTAGGAGGCTTGAGTATGGGTAACACAATCATTCAATTTGAAAATGTTTCAAAATCTTATGACGATGGAACAGTCGTACTGAAAAATATCAACTTTGAACTGGAAAAAGGAAAATTTTATACCCTACTGGGGCCATCAGGTTGCGGGAAAACAACCATCCTTCGAATCATCGCGGGTTTCACAGCGCCTTCTAGCGGAAACGTTTACTTTAATGGAAAAAAAATAAACAACGTTCCGGCTCACCAGCGGCAAGTCAACACAGTGTTTCAGGATTATGCACTTTTTCCTCATTTAAATGTTTTTGAAAATGTCGCGTTCGGCTTGCGCATAAAAAAAATGAAAGAAAAAGAAATCCAAGAGCGTGTGAGAGAAGCGCTGAAATTTGTCAACTTGGAAGGATTTGAAAACCGGGAAATATCCGAAATGTCAGGGGGGCAACGACAACGGGTTGCCATTGCCCGGGCCATTGTCAATGATCCGGAAGTGATTTTACTCGATGAACCATTGTCAGCTCTTGATTTAAAATTGCGTTATGAAATGCAATATGAACTCAGGGAATTGCAGCAACGCCTCGGCAAAACCTTTGTGTTTGTCACTCACGATCAAGAAGAGGCGTTGGCCATGTCCGATGAGATTTTTGTTTTGAATGATGGCGAAATTCAACAATCCGGTTCCCCTGTTGATATATACGATGAACCAATCAACCGGTTCGTTGCGGATTTCATTGGAGAATCGAACATCGTTGAGGGAATCATGTTGGAAGACTATAAAGTGCAATTTACCGGAAAAGTATTTGATTGTGTGGATAAAGGGATGAAACCGAACGAAAAAGTGGATATTGTCATCCGCCCGGAAGACTTGGAAATCACTTCCGTCGATAAAGGGAAGCTTGTTGTGACGGTGGATACCCAATTATTCCGAGGCGTGCATTATGAATTATCAACTTATGACAAAGACGGCAATGAATGGCTTGTCCATTCTTTGAAAAAGGCGGAAGTGGGCGAAGAAATCGGCTTATATTTTGAACCGGAAGCAATCCATGTCATGCGTTTGAACGAGACGGAAGAAGAATTCGACAAGCGATTGGAATCCTATGGAGATGATGAGCGGAATGCGTGATCGCGTAGCAAAGGGGCCTCTCATCCCCTATATTCTTTGGATTGTATTCTTCGTCATCGCTCCAATCGCTTTAATCATCTATTATTCCTTGCTTGATTTAAACGGCAATTTTACGCTGGAAAACTATAAACGATTCTTCTCGCCTGTTTATTTAAAAATGACCTTCACAAGCTTTTTTTACGCCGTTGTGATTACATTCTTTACTTTATTGGTATCTTACCCAACGGCCTACTTTTTGACGAAAACGAAACATAAATATCTTTGGTTGATGTTTATTATTATTCCTTCATGGATCAACTTGCTTTTAAAAACGTATGCATTTATCGGCATTTTCGGTTTATACGGACCGATCAATGCCGTCATCAGCGTGTTTGGTATCGAGCCGAAACAAATCTTGTTTACCGATTTCAGCTTTATCTTTGTAGCTGTCTATATCTTTATACCATTTATGATTATTCCGATTTTCAACTCTTTGGATAAATTAAACCCGACATTGGTGGATGCAGCGCGGGATTTAGGGGCTTCCCCTTTTACAACATTCCGCCGTGTCATTTGGCCGCTAACAATTGAAGGAGTTAAATCAGGCATTCAAGTAACATTCATTCCCGCCCTGTCGCTCTTTATGATTACGCGCTTAATAGCAGGAAACCAGGTGATTACACTGGGTACAGCTATTGAACAGCAATTCCTTGTGGCGCAAAACTGGGGAATGGGTTCAACGATTGCCGTATTCCTTGTTATCATCATGTTTGCGAGCATGATTTTTACTGCTAGAACTAGAAGAACTAAAGGAGGCCGCGTATAATGAATAAATTATCAACAACTGCAAAAATTTATCTGGTTGTCGTATTCATTATATTATACGCGCCTATCTTCTATTTGATTTTCTATTCCTTCAATAGCGGCGGTTCCATGTCCAACTTTGAGTCCTTTACTTTGGAGCATTATGAAGCCGTTTTTGAAGATTCCCGGCTGTTAGTGATATTAATTAATACCCTTATCGTCGCTTTATTATCAAGCTTAATTTCTACAATTCTTGGCACTTTAGGGGCTATTGGCATCGCATCAATCAAGAACCGGAAAATGCGAAATACTTTGCTTTCGCTCAATAATATTTTGATTGTCAGTCCGGACGTTGTGATTGGAGCAAGCTTCTTAATCCTATTTACAATGATTGGGGTTAAACTCGGATTTGCATCTGTTTTAATTTCCCATATTGCCTTCAGCATACCGATTGTTGTGTTGATGGTGCTGCCAAAACTATCCGAAATGAATCCGAATTTAATTGATGCAGCCCAGGATTTGGGGGCTACAAAAAGAGATGTCATGTATCGCGTGATTATTCCTTACATCAAACCGGGCATTTTTGCCGGCTTCTTTATGGCGCTCACTTATTCACTCGATGATTTCGCCGTTACATTTTTCGTGACAGGAAACGGATTTTCCACATTATCTGTAGAAATTTATTCCATCGCCCGTGTAGGAATTTCGTTGACTGTAAATGCCCTTTCCGGAATTATATTTATCGTGACGGTGCTGATTGTCATTGGATATTATTTCGTAACCCGCCGCACGAAATTGATTAACGGGGGGGTCGGTAAATTATGAGATCATTAATCAATTTAAGCATTGCCATTTTAATCGTCTGTGCCGGACTTTATTTTGTTGCTGGCCAGTTGGAAGCCTCCGGAAGTAAAGGAAGCAAAAATACGATTACAATCTATAACTGGGGAGACTACATCGATCCGGACTTATTGAAGCAATTTACTAAAGAAACTGGCATTAAAGTCATTTATGAAACTTTTGATTCCAATGAAGCGATGCTCACCAAAATTGAGCAAGGCGGAACAACTTACGATATCGCTGTCCCGTCTGAATATACAATCGAAATGATGATTGAAAAAGACTTGCTTTATCCGATTGATCATTCAAAAATCCCAAATTTAAAATACATCGATCCTTATTATTTGGATTTGCCTTTTGATCCTGGCAATAAATATTCCATCCCTTATTTCTGGGGTACGGTTGGCATCGTTTATAATCCAAACATGCTCTCCAAACCTTTGAATTTTGAATCATGGAACGATTTATGGGATCCTTCATTGAAAAACAAAGTATTCTTGGTGGACAGCGCCCGTGAAGTTATGGGAATGGGCTTAAACTCAATGGGGGAATCGTTGAATGCAAAAGATGAAGAACTATTGCAAAAAGCAACAGATAAGCTCATTAAACTCTCTCCCAATATTAAAGGGGTGATCGGTGATGAGATTATTCCGATGATGGAGAATAATGAAGCAGCCGTTGCTCTCACTTGGTCTGGTTCTGCCGCAGATATGATGGCGGAAAACGAAGAATTGGACTATGCGGTGCCGAAAGAAGGTTCCAATTTGTGGTTTGACAACTTTGTCATCCCGAAAACGGCGAAAAATATCGAAGGTGCCCACGCTTTTATTAACTTCATGCTCGACCCGGAAGTGGCTGCCCAAAATGCGGAATATGTCGGATACTCCACACCGAATAAAGCAGCATTAGAAATTATGGATCCGGAAATCGCCAACGATGAGCGCTTCTATCCTCCTGAAGAAATTAAAAACAGATTGGAAGTATATGAAAATCTAGGTTTGGAATGGCTCGGAAAATATAATGAATACTTTTTGCAATTCAAAATGTCCATTAAATAACATCTAAAAATGAAAAGGGTTTTACATAGTTCGATACAACGATATGTAAAACCCTTTCTTTTTTATTAACATCTTCATGATCTCATTGAGAGGCCAATGCTTTATTCACCGCTTCAATTGCATGAATTTTTGCCGTATCAAATAAAGGCGCTTCCGAATCCTCTTGCTTCACTAATAAACCAATTTCCGTGCATCCCAAAATAATTCCTTCCGCACCTTGTTCAACCAAATTCCGAATCACGTTCTTGTAATAATCTCTTGATGATGGTTGGATTTTGCCTAAACACAATTCTTCATAAATAATCTGATTGATCCTTTTTCTTTCTTCTTCATTCGGCACCAAAACTTTTATTCCGTTTGATTCAATCCGTGATTTATAAAAATCCTGCTCCATCGTGTATTTCGTCCCTAATAGTCCCACCTTTTGGAGGCTTAATCTTTTGATCTGCTCTGCAGTGGCATCCGCAATATGTAAAACGGGGATGCTTATTTTTTCTTCCACATACTCTACCACCTTATGCATCGTATTCGTACAAATGACAATAAAATCCGCCCCCGCTTTTTCCAATGAATAAGCCACATTTCCTAACAGCTTTCCTGCTTCCTCCCACTTGCTTTCCGACTGGAACCGCTCGATTTCCTCAAAATCGACGCTGTATAAAAGACATTTTGCCGAATGCAAACCACCCAATCTTTTCTTCACTTCTTCATTGATGATTCGATAGTATTCAACCGTAGATTCCCAACTCATTCCGCCGATTAGCCCTATTGTTTTCATGTAAGTTCCTCCACTATTTCATTGTCATCAGTTCAGTGAACACTTCATAAAATGCCAAAATTTCGGGAAACAACATTTTGGCATTTTGTATTTTTTGGATAAATTGATGAAAAAATATTAAAATAAAATTTGCCCGCCAGCACAGTTGATGGTTGAACCATATTTTGCCGTTGGAATCGTTATGTTTATATTTTACAAAAAAATATGTTAAATTAATGTTATTTCAAGTAAATTTCATCTATGTTTTGCCCTTCGCAATATGATAAAATATACTTCATTATTTTGAAAGAACGGTTTTTGAATTGAATGGTAGGTGTGCGTATGTCACAGAACAAGAAAAAATTCATCATCATGATGTTAATGTTTAATTTATTTATCACGATGGGAGGCGTTGGTACAGTTGTTCCGGTATTGCCTTCCTATTTGCAATTATTTGGGGTTGGAGGCACCATTCTCGGATTTTTAATTGCCGATTTTGCCTTTGCCCAATTTATTTTTTCACCGATAGCAGGAAATTTATCGGACCAACACGGAAGAAAAATTTTCATCATTATCGGTCTCATCATTTTTGGTTGTTCCCAAATTATTTTTGGAATGGCAAAAGCGATTGGCATGCTGTTCTTTGCCCGCTTTCTTACCGGTACGGGAGCAGCCTTCATCATGCCGCCGGTAATGGCCTATGCTGCGGATATTACCACCATAGAAGAACGCGGGAAAAGCATGGGGCTTTTGGGTGCAGCCATCTCTTTCGGATTTATGATCGGACCGGGAATTGGCGGCTTCCTGGCAAAAGTGAATTTGCATTTCCCTTTCTATTTTGTGGGCGTCGTTGCTCTAATCGCTGCCTTCATCTCGTATATTGTATTACCGAATATTAAAATGCAGCCAACGGAAGAAAAAATTCCAGCAAAAAATGAAAATATATTAAAACAATTAGCCCGTTCCGTACATACTTCTTACTTTGTCATGTTAATCGTTGTTTTTGTATTCAGTTTCGGCATTGCCAATTTCCAATCTACTTTGTCCATGTTTTTAACAGAGAAGTTTGATTATACACCAATGGATATCGCGATTGTGATGACGATTGGCGGATTTCTTGGCGTCATCTTGCAATTGTTCATTGTCGATCAATTATTCAAACGCTTTGGAGAAATGAAAGTCATTTTAGTCAATTTAATCATCGCGGCCATATCGATGATTGGCATGGTGTATGTCAGCGGATTCTTCCTTATTTTGTTGGTTGCATCAGTCTTTCAAATCGCCACTACCTTTATCCGGCCAGCCGTTAACACATTGATTTCAAAACTGGCAGGAAACGAGCAGGGATATGCAGCCGGCATGAATAATGCCTATATGAGTTTGGGCAATATGATCGGCCCGGCCCTTGCCGGCGTACTCCTTGAATGGAAGCTGTCTTCCCCATTTATTTTCGGTGCAATGATTTTATTCGGCTGCTACCTCTTGGCCCATCTTTGGACCGTCAAAAAAGCGCCGCAATTATTGAAAACAACAAATGAATAAAATCGTGGGCGGATGGACGCTTGCTTTCCATCCGCCCTTTTTATCTTTGGGGATAAGTTTTTTGAATATATTCAATGGAATGAAGTATAAGTTTCTTTAGTACCCCTATATCTATATCCTCCAATTTATTAATATAAACACATGCTTTCCCTTTTGTATGTTTCCCAAAATTTTCAAGCAACTTCTCCCTTTCCTGTTCATCCAGCGTGAAATATAAACTGATTTTTGACTTTCTGGGAGAAAATCCTACTAATGGCGCATCGCCTTCATGTCCGCTTGCATACTTGTAATGGTAAGAACCGAATCCGATTATGCTCGGCCCCCACATCTTCCCTTTATATCCTGTCGTGTCTTCAAAAATCTTTAATAGCTTATGGGCATCTTCACGTTTTTTTGGACTTTCGACGGCTTCGATGAATTCATTGACGTCCATGTCCGTTTCTCTCATTTTTTGTTCGTATTTTGCCATTTGCCTTCATCCTCTTTCCATTCCAAAAATTCGATATCCTTTTGATCTTCAAAAAAGATGGATTCACTCATCACTTTTGCATCACCGCCGTAAGAGCTGTTTCTTTGTTCAATCCAGGCAGCTTCACCCTTTTGATCAATCATGTTCCATGAAAAATACAACTCATTGTTTGTTGAAAATATATTGCTGAACATATCCCCGTTTTCTTTCGAAATGCCGCTCATTTCTTTATACACCTTCAGCATTCCTCCACTCAAGGGCACTACACCATAAGACTTTTCCCGGTCAAAAGATGCCCCCATCTGCAAACGGGGTTCATAATAAAAATCCTCGTCATTCCCCCGGTAAGACCGATTCCTTATCAAGTAGATATTTATTTTTTTGATTTGTTCATCTTCCGGGAAGTTCCAAACAAAATAATAAGTCGAAGGGTCGTTTTCATCCAGTTTGACGATGTTTATACTGCTATTGACCGTTTTTTCAGAAAGGCGCCATTTTCCATTTTTCCACTCCCAAAGGCTGAAGCCATATTCATTGTCTGCTGAAATAAAAGGCATAAATACATGCTTTTTATCCAAAAAAACAACATCCTGAACCGTTTTTACTTCGATTGCATTTTCTGCTTGATTCAATTTTTTTATCGCTTCCCCTTCCGATAAAAATTCATCCGGAAAAAGATTGGCCGCCAAATAAATGATGTTTGCCAACACCACCAAAATTACAGCAACAACCCCCAGGATTATTTTCTTATTTCTCATAAATCTTTCTCCTTCAACACTTTTTCATTGGAACGGAAATAAACGCTTCTCTTTTCCGTATTTACCAAAATGCCTTTCCCATCCTTTTCGATATAAATGACGGCATCCGCACCGCTTCCCCATCTTGGCTTGCTATTGGCCAATAAATATGGAAAGCGTTCATTCTCCTTTTGGAAATCATCCACCATGTCGTCATAAGAAACGACAGAAAAGAATTCCTTCTGTTTCATTTTCGATATGATTTCCATAAAATCCCCGCTTAACTGCGGATTTCCTTCTCCATCGGGATGGACTGGTATGATTTCCGCTTCAGAAATGTCGCTTATATAGTGGGACAACTCATTTTCATCGTAAATCAGATGATAGATGAAGATGGATATGAAAAAAGCGGCAAGGAAAATATAATTGCCGGCAAAGCCTAAAAGTGCATATGGACGATAATTTTTCCAACTGTTTCCCTTATTCCTTAAGAGGAAATACAAAATCCATACACCCAGCGGTAAAATGGCCAATTCAACCGTCTTTTCGAACATTGGAAAATGAATCGAAAAAGAAAATACCCCGACAATGATGACTACAATCACTTTCCATTTGCTCAATTTTTCTTCCTGTTTTCTATAAATCCTAATCGCAAGAAAGGCGATGATCCCCAATGCAACCAGATAAAAAATCAAGTCCACGATATTATCAAACCACAAATAGAATCACTCCTTCATCTTTCCATATTCTACATAAAAAGGGAGATTCCCTTTTGCCGTCCGGAAGAAATGGTAAATAATCGAGTAGGAGGGAGCGATTAACTCCCGTCCTCTCACACCACCGTACGTACGGTTCCGTATACGGCGGTTCAATTAAGATCATTGACGCAAGTTTTCATAACGAGCTTCAAGACTTTCCAACCCTTGGTTTCTCCAATAGGAGTTACCAAGGGTTCTGTGTAATATTGGACTATTTGAAATACGCCAATAACTCTTCCGAGTATTTCCCCATTCATACGCTTGCCATTGTGGTACGCCAAGCTGAATAAGGTTGCGTGTCTTTGTTTTCGGTTTCTTCCAGTTCTTCCATAGACACATTCGAAGTCTTCTACGAATCCATTTATCTAATTCAAGGAATATAGATTTGGTGTCTGCTAACGCAAAATATCCACACCATCCCATTAGATATTGATTCAGTTTCTGAATGCGGTATTCCATCGGGTAGGGCATCTTGCGTGATGTGATTTCACGAACTTTATTCTTCATTCGTTTAAGGCTTTCTTTTGCGATACGAACCTTTGGCTCTTTATGATAGGTAAAGCTAAATCCTAGAAACTTACGTTTCCATGGACGGTCGACCGCTGATTTCTTTTCATTTACTTTCAGTCGTAGTTTTCCTTCAATGAATCGTTGAATGCTTGCCATTGTGCGAAGTCCTGCTCGTTTACTTTTCACGTAAATGTTACAGTCATCCGCATATCGAACGAATTTGTGTCCTCTTCTTTCCAATTCTTTATCTAGTTCATCTAGTACAATGTTAGATAGTAGCGGACTTAATGGTCCTCCTTGTGGAGTTCCTTCTAATGTGCTTGACACCACACCATTAATCATGACTCCCGATTGTAAATACTTACGAATCAATTTCAGTAATGGTTTATCTTGGATTCTCTTCGCGAGTGTACCCATTAATCTGTCATGGTTGACCTTATCAAAGAATTTCTCCAAGTCCATATCTACAACCCATCGATATCCATCTCTTATATATTCTTTCGCTTTCCTCACCGCATCATGAGCACTTCGGTTTGGTCTAAATCCGTAGCTGTTTTCAGAGAATGTAGGGTCATACACTTTTGAAAGTACTTGGGCGATTGCTTGTTGAATCAAACGGTCTGTTACGGTAGGGATTCCTAGTAAACGAACACCGCCGTCAGGTTTCGGGATTTCGACTCTGCGGACTGGCATTGGTTCATAAGTTCCCTTGAGAATTGCCTCCTTAATAGATAGCCAGTTTTCGACTATGTGCTGTCGTAGGTTTTGTACGGGCATCATATCTACTCCGTGGCTTCCTTTATTCTGTTCTACACGTTTTAGTGCTTGAAGCATGTTCTCCCGTGACAGGATTTGATTCAAAAGCATCGTTATTCTCCTTCCGTGAATAGCTGTTCTCTTTATGCCAGTGGTCACTCCACCCTCCAAGAGGTCCCCCACGGGATTCACCGCTTCCTTCCTCAAGTGAGGTACTACGTTTTCTGTTTTCATCATGACTCACTGAATGCCAAGGGCTATTCTCTCTTAATTGTTCGGTCCTTCTTAGTTGTTCTAGACCAACTAATACTATGACCTCTGCTGACTTCTGACGGTTCAGCTACTTATCACTAAGTAGGTTATGAAGCGTACTTCACCTATCCGCCAGACCTCCCCGGGTAAGTACATGCACTTTCACACCATCTATCCGCCTCATCTACTCGATATGACCTTCGACAGAAAGAGCTTTGTTTTGTTTTGCAAACTCACTCAATCATACCTAGCCTTATATGAGGTTCGTGTTCCTCGGACCGGTGTTTTGCCTCCAGCTTCCTTCAGATTCCGCGTCACCACGGACACCCTTTCGTTGAGCTAACCTCTACTTCTGTCTTCGGGGTTCGGGACTTACACCCTATAGTTCATGTACATGCCGGGCGCACAAAAAGAGCAAATCGGAAAATGTTGTTTTGCCGATTTGCTCTTACGATATGCGCTTTAAGTTTCATTGACGGAATGGGCATGCTTTTTCACGATTTCAACAAAAGCCGCCACTTGGCGTAATTGGAAGGAAGATTCATAGCCAATCAGCCAAGTGTCCCGTGTCAACCCGATATCATGATTGCCGGATGTCAGTGCGATTTTATTGACATTTTCCCCTCCGTTCAATGTGATGGAAGGTAAAATGGCGTAACCGATCCCATTGAGCGCCATCTGCTTGCAAGTTTCAATTTGATCCACAATAATTTGCCGTTTTGGACTGGAAGCGAAATGCTCCTGCCACCAAACTTGAATTTCCTGATAATAATTGGAATCGCTTTTGAATTGAATAAAAGGCCGTTCCGTCGTTAAAACTTCTTCCAATCTCTGTATTTCTGTATCGACCAAATACATCGTGTCCCGGAATAAGTGCATTTTTTTCCCTTTCCACTCGGATTGTCCTCTGACGATTCCCACTTGGGCTTCCCCATCGTAAATCGCTCTTACAATTTCTGAACTCCAACCGGTAATTAAAGAGATTTTTACATCCGGATATGTTGTGACAAATTCTTTCAGCACTTTTGGCAGCCAGTTGATTCCGACAATCGATGCACAAGCGATCTTTAATGTACCATGCACTTTTGAATCAAGGGCCTGAATCTTTTCAAGCACTTCTTCCTTCTTCTGCAATGTTTCAATCGCATACTGAATGACCAATTCTCCTGCCGGTGTCGGTGTCAAACCTTTTTGGGAGCGGATAAATAATTGCGTCCCCCAATATTTTTCAATCGACTGCAACCGCTGGGACAAGGCCGGCTGGGTGATAAACAGCCGCTCGGCAGCCTTGCGCATGTTCCGTTCTTCCGCCAATATTTTTATAATTTCTGCTTCTGTTGTTGTCATCCAATCACTCCAAAAAAATACACTACATAAAAATTCAATAAAAATCGACAAAATCCTCTTTCCTTATGGATTTTGCCGATGATTTTCAACTGTTAATCTAATGTTTGATAAATATATTTTTTCAGCTGCTTCAAAATCACTCTTCGTGTTAAAATTCCGGCGAATGTGCCATCATAATCGACAACACATAAAAATGGATGGTTAATGACCAGATCCAATGCTTTTTTAAAAGTATCATCGATTCTCAAATAAGCCACATTCCGCTCCATGCAATCATCCACTTTGATATGGGCCAACTTCTCATATTCGATGCGTTCCAGCCCAAGTATGGATTCTGTAATCATTTTGGAACTTACCAATCCATGAATCTTAAAGTTTGTATCCAGTACCGGTACTTGCGAATATCCTGTCTTTGTCAGAACCAATAGCGCATGCTCGGCGCTGTTTCCGACCAATACGTGGGCCACTTTTTCCGCCGGGATGATGAAATCACTGATTGGCGTTTCTAAAAAAGCCCGTGTCTTTGTTGAAATCAAAACCTTCAACCCCTTCCATGAGGACCGCACTTACCAATATCATATCATATTTGACAGATTTTTGACCATGACAATGGCACATGAATTTCGGGTTGAAGGTTGAAATTAAATTATTTAATAACCGTATTTTGCCCATAAGTAAAAGATCAAAATTCCTAAAAACGTAAGAAACACCACATACATTAGAATGATTGGATTCATCAAGATGGGATGATCGCGAACCATCCTGCTGATTGGCACGTCTGTCGTGGAAGCCCGCTCATCCGTTTTCTTCATGACACCGACAGTCGTCACATACGATACTCCAATTAAAATGATGCTCACGATAATGGTTAAAACTGTCCAAACACTGTTCATCCGCAAACACTCCCTTCCTAGAGTTACAAAAAGTATGTGCCGTTTCAATCTTTTTATTCCGTACCCTGAAGGGAGTGGATTGATCTTTAAAATTTAATGTCATTCTTCCACTACAACGGTTCTCATCGCTTCCAAAATAAATTGCTCCTGGCTGTTGATGATTGGTTCTCCTTCCTTGCGTTCCTTATAATGGTATTTCCCTCTGTGGTCCTGGATGCGCGCTTTCACATTATCCGCAAGTTGGGTGGATAAAATATGCATCACCCGTTTTTTGATTTCTTCCGAATAAATCGGGAACAATATTTCCACCCGTCGTACCATGTTCCGGGTCATCATATCCGCTGAAGATAAGAAGATTTTATTTTCTCCGTTATGATGGAACCAGTAGATGCGGGAATGTTCCAAGAAACGTCCGACGATGCTTGTAACGGTGATGTTTTCACTAATACCTGGAATGCCCGGCCGCAAACAGCAAATTCCGCGTATAAGCAACTCGATTTTGACTCCATTGATGGAAGCTTCATACAGTTTCATAATTAAATCTTTATCTGTCAGTGCATTCATTTTGGCGCGGATTAAACCGTTACCGTATTTCTTATGGTATTCGATTTCTTCATCAATCAATTCAATAAACTTATCCCGAATATCATAAGGGGAAACAACAATATGGTGGAATTTCGGCTTCTCCGTATAGCCGCTCAAATAATTGAAAAAGTTCGTCGCATCGGTGCCAAATTCTTTATTTGTTGTAATAATGCCCATATCCGTATAGATTTTTGCCGTCGCATCGTTATAATTGCCCGTTCCCAAATGGACAAAGCGCTCAATTTTTCCATTCTTCCGCCGAACGACAAGGGTGATTTTCGAATGGGTTTTTAAATTATGCATTCCATAAATGACAAGGCAGCCGGACTGTTCCAACTCTTTCGCCCAGTGCACGTTGTTTTCTTCATCAAACCGCGCCTTCAACTCCACTAAGACGGTCACCTGCTTGCCATTTTCAGCCGCCTGTTTCAATGCCTGGATGATCGGTGAATTGCCGCTTACCCGATACAAAGTTTGCTTGATCGCTAAAACCGATGGATCATTTGCCGCTTCCGTAATGAATTCCACAATCGGCTCAAAGGACTCATATGGATGATGGAAGAAAAGGTCTTTTTCGAGGGCCTTCTCAAAGATATCCTCATCCGACTCCAAATCCAGCGGCCGCTGAGGAATAAAGCTTTCATACAATAAATGTTCCCTTCCCTTTGACAACTCTTTCACAAAACTAAATAAAAAGGTCAAATCAAGGGGACCGTCAATTTTAAATACATCGGATTCGCTCAGTTCAAATTCGTCTAATAAATATTCCAATACGTCATCGTCCATTTCGCCTTCCCGCACTTCCAGTCTGCTTCCAGATCCCCATTTGCGCTTTTTCAATTCCTTTTCAATTTCAACGAGCAAATCTTGTGCACCTTCTTCATGAATCGTCAAATCGGCATTTCTTGTCAATCGGAATGCCTGTACCGATTTCACTCTATAGCCGTAAAATAATCGATCCACATGGGAAGTGATCACATCTTCCAATAAAACAAACACTTTTTCGTCCGTTCCGGTTGGGACTTCAATAAAGCGGTTCAATACCGACGGCACCTGGACAATCGCCACTTTCTCATTAAACTCGCTGGATGCCCTCACATCTTCCAACATGACAAGCAAATTCAGCGTTTTTCCCTGCAAAGTCGGAAACGGGCGGTAAGCATCGACCGCAATCGGCGTCAATACCGGAAAAATCGTTTCTTCAAACAGATCATTAATATAGTGGTGCTGTTCAAAGGATAATGATTTTAAATCCGCCAAGTGTATCTTTTCTTTTGGAAGCGATTCGTAAACAAGATGTTTATAGACTTCCATCTGTCTTCGCACAAGGGCTTGGGTTTTTTCCGCAATCTTTTCCAATTGTTCCTTTGGAGTCAAGCCGGCTTTATTTTCCGGTTTATGGAATCCTGCACGGACCTGATCTTGAAGTCCCGCCACCCGAACCATGAAAAACTCGTCTAAATTGGAGCTGAATATGGCCAGAAATTTCAAGCGTTCCAATAAAGGATTTGATTCATCTTCCGCCTCTTCCAGCACCCGTTCATTGAATGCAAGCCAGCTGAGTTCCCTGTTGTTGTAATATTCAGGTTTCGCAATTTCTTCCAGCATTTTCTGCCTATCGATTTCATTCACTTCATCGACTTCAGCAAAATTCTCCCTATCAGAAAAGTTTAGTCCTGTCTCAGTACTCATCACTCATTCCACCCTTCATTGTTAAACTCGATTTTTAATTTCTTCTTAAACAACCGTTCAATGTGTTTCTTTTGGTTTTCGGCCCTGTAAATTTCCGCCATCGCCCTGTTTGTTACATAGACATAAAGAATCAGTTTATCCCCTTCTAATTCCATTTTAATACTTTTTACGACATTTCTTTTGGAAACATTTAATGAATATGCAAATTTTAATAATGCCCCGAACTGGCTCAACATTTTCAATTCTTCCCGGGTAAACCATGTACGGAACGGCCGGCTTAAACGTCTAAAATAATCTCTATTCTTGTAGGACGCCAATAATGCAATCCTTACCCGATCTTTGTGGTTCAAGCCCGGAATCGATTGGTTGGCCAGCAAATAAAACGTGTGTTGATTCGATGAATCGATTTCGATGTAATCCCCAATCGAAAACACGCTTGCCGCTTTTTTTAATAATTGAAAATGTTCTTCATTATAAGGCAATAAGTTGAGTTTACAGCTTTCCAAATATAAGTTTTCCGCCAAATTCACCAAATTGGCGACTTCTTCCTCCGTTCTGCCGTATTTAAAAGCGAGGTGGTTGGCATATTCTTCAAAAATGTTGTCGAGATGAAAAGCTTCCGGATTGGATTGCATCACATTATGGATGATCAACCCTTCCCGCAGTCCGCTTTTGCTGATATAAAAGGAATCTGTATTGACAATTTCCATCAATGTTTGAAAGACGACTAAAGCAATCTCAATGATGTCCGCCCGGTCGGAGGATAATCCCTCGATTTGGATCAATTGTTCATAAGTTCGTCTTCCCAAATAATCCCCGAGATTTCTTAACGCTTCCCCGTCCATTTCATAATGGTGAAGACCGGAGATGGGATAATCGATCAAATGGTGATGGATTTGGGCAAGATTTCTTGCACTTCCACCGATTCCAACTACGGGCAATCCCACTTGGCCGATCCAGCCCAAACTTTCGAACTGTTTTTTTACATATTGGTATAGTCGGGTTTTTTCTTTTTCATTAATTTTATCCCCAGAGACAAAACTTTGTTTTAATGAAACCGTGCCAAATGGAAAGCTGAAGAAATGCTGCAGTTTTTTATTGTCATAAAGCGTGATTTCCGTTGATCCTCCGCCGATATCGATGGTTACGGCTGAAGGAAGATCCATCGAGTAAACGACCGCCAAATAGCCGAAATAGGCTTCTTCTTCTTCGGACAATAATTCGATTTTGATCCCGGTTTCCTGTTCCATCCGCAAAAGGATTTCTTCATTGTTTTTTGCCTGCCGGATTGCCGCGGTTGCAACAACCTTCATTTTTGCCACATCAAAGTCTTCCAAAATATGTTTAAATGAAATCAACGTATTTTTTAATTTTTCAATGCCTTCTTCAGACATGTTTCCATCCCGTTGAATATATTTTCTTAATCTGGCAACCTTCTTTACATTGCTGATTTCATTCAATCCCGCCTTCTTGCTGTAACTGTATATCACTAAGCGGATTGTATTCGAACCAATATCGATGATGGCTGTATTGAATGTTTCCACGGAATTAAGTCCCTTCTCCCTTGTTTGAATATTGAAATATTATCAATATTTTGACATAGGAACAGTGACGGTTCAACGAATAAAAATAAAACACAAGCCGGCGCCCTTGAGGCAACCGGCTTGAAACAGTATGTATATGCAATGTAAGGGGATTACAAAATCAATTCATCAATTTTCAAAATCAAATCCGCTATTTCCGGTTTCGATACTTGATCATCCGCCCCCACTTGTTCCCCTTTATGTCGAAGATCGTCGGTAATCAAACTGGAGAAGATGACAACCGGTAACTTTTGCAATTCCGGGTGGGTTTTGATTCTCTTCGTTAAATGATGTCCATCCATTTGCGGCATTTCAATATCCGTTACAACCAATTGGACATATTTTGAAATATCCCCGCCTTTGTCCAGCAAGGACTCCAAATAATCATATGCATCTTTGCCGTTTTCGAAAAACTCCAGATTTCCATAACCCGCTTCGGATAATGTTTCATTCAACAATTTACGCAACAGCGGCGAATCTTCCGCCACAACAATTCTCTTTTCGGAACGTTCGCGTTTCCCCAATTTTTTCACCGGTTCCACACTGATACCTGAATCCGGATTAATATCCATCATAATTTTTTCAAAATCCAGCAGCAAGATCATCGTTTCTCCTATCTTCACAACGCCGATCACCTGGTTTGAGCTGCCTTGATAAATATCCGAAGGCTTTTCGATCTGAGTCCATGAAATCCGGTGAATTTGGGTTACATTATCCACATGGAAAACGACTCTCAATTTGTTAAAGTCAGCCACAATATATTTTTGCTGATCGCTGTATTTCCCATTATTGATTCCAAGCACTTTCAACATATCCACAACCGGCAGCACTTCACCGCGGAGCTGAATAATCCCCTCTATGTGCGGATGGGCATGGGGAATAATTGTGACAGGAATCGGCTGGATAATTTCCTTCACCTTAATGACATTGATTCCATACTTATTGTTTGCCACCTCAAATTCGACAATTTCCAATTCATTCGTTCCAGATTCCAATAATATCCCTTTTTGCTCCATTTCAATCATCCCTTCCTTATGTAATGCTACACCAGCTTTTTTAATCGGAAATTTGCCGTTGATCTTGTTTGACTTGCAAATGGACAATCAATCCAATGACCGTCAATACAATCAACGATCCAAGGGCAACCCGTGAAGCAAGAGTGCCATAATCCTTCAATAAGAGCGTCACTGTCCCGTACAATGCCGGTCCGATGATGGATGATACTTTTCCGGAAAAAGCAAACAGTCCAAAAAATTGCCCGCGTTTTTCTTCAGGCGATAATTCAATAATCAACGTTCTTGATGTCACCCACATGGAACCCAGAGACACGCCAAACATGCTGCCTGCAATCCAAAACATCCATTCCTGTGTGGCGCAGACCGCGATAATGAGCGCAATGATCATGATGACGCTCACAATGGCAACAGATTTCCGCGCACCGATCGCTTTTGTAATGTTGCCGAACACGAACGAACCAATCACGGTGGAAATGGTGCTCACCAAATATAATAAAATAAATTGCCCGGAGGTGAAGCCGACGATGATCGTTGCATACACAGCCATCATGGCAATCGTTGTCTGAATGGCATCGTTCAAGAAAAAATAAGCAATCATGAATGTAAAAATTGCTTTGTATTTTTTCATATCTTTAAAAGTATCGACAATTTCTCTGTACCCTTTAATAAAACGGATCTTTTTTCGATTTTCTTTCGGAATCGGGGAGTCTTTAATAAAGAAAAACAATGGCAGAGAAAAGATCAAATACAGTATGGCTGTTGGAATAAAAGCCCGATGGAAACCGCCATCCTGCACGAAAAAGTAGACGAGTAAACCGACAATCGTTCCCAGATAACCAACAGCGACCCCAAATCCTGAAATTAACGGGATTTCATCTCCCTTGCCAAGATCTCCCAACATCGTATCATAAAATACTAAACTCGAATTAAAACAAAATTTTGCAATGACAAAACTGAGAACAACCAAACAAAGACTGAGGGGCAACCCTGAAAATTGAGAAGAAACATCCAGATGCGCAAATACCCCCATCATAAATGTGAAAAATATGGATATGGACGCAAACCACACGATGAATCGCTTTTTATAACCGGTTTGGTCGATCCAAACTCCATACAGAGGGGAAAACAGCACCAAAAAGAAACTCGCGCAAGCATTCGCATATGAAATGAAAGTGCTTGCCACCTGCTCCATCACCTGATCTGTACCGAGCACTTCATCCATATAAAACGGGAAAAAAACCGTATTGATATTGGATGAAAAAATTGTATTGGCAAAATCGTACAATGCCCATGAAAGAATCGGAAGGGAAAAATATAATGCCCATTGACTCCTCGCGCCCAAATGTTTTTTCAATAAAATCGCCCCTATCAGTCTATGAATTTGTAAAACTTACACTTGATAATATTTGATCAACGCCTGTGTGCCAAAATCCCCATACCCTTTCTCCAGCAACGTCTCATACATTTCTTTGGCCAGTTTCAATCCAGGCAAATCCAGCTCCATTTTTTCCGCTTCTTCCAAAGCGATTTTCATATCCTTGATGAAATGTTTAATATAAAAGCCGGGATCCAAGTCTCCTTTTAATATACGCGGTCCCAAATTCGATAATGACCAGGAGCCGGCTGCACCAGTGGAAACGGATTGCAGCACTTTTTCCAAATCCAGTCCCGCTTTCATGCCGTAAGCGATACATTCGCAAACACCGATCATATTGGTCGTCACCAGCAATTGGTTGCACATTTTTGCGTGCTGGCCAGCGCCGGCGCCTCCGTGATAAACGATATTGGAACCGAACAACTCAAAAATCGGCAGCATTTCCTTAAATACTTCTTCATCTCCGCCAACCATGATGGATAACGTGCCGTTTCTCGCCCCGATATCTCCGCCGGACACCGGTGCATCCAAACTCCGGACCCCTCTTTCCTTGGCGGCCACATAAATTTCTTTGGCCAGACTTGGCTTTGAAGTGGTCATATCCACAACGATGGAACCTTCTTTGGCCGTCCGGAAAATCCCATGTTCCCCAAAATATACTTCTTCCACATCTTTAGGAAAACCGACCATTGTAAAAATGATATCCGCATTTTCTGAAGCAAGGGCTGGTGTATCAGCCCAGAGAGCCCCAAGCCCAATCAGAGGATCCGCCTTTGCTTTTGTCCGGTTGTACACCGTCACTTCAAAACCCGCTTTCAATAAATGTTTGACGATGCTTGATCCCATCACACCCGTGCCGATAAATGCAATCTTTTTTTGACTCATTGTCACCCAACACCCCTTTAAGATATAAATTTATGTATATTTTACACTTTCTTGTAATGTACCATATAAAAGGGGAATTGTTGATATGTAAAAAAAAGATTATTTTCCATAAAAAAAGAGCAGCAAAATTGCTGCTTGAAAAGGGGGAAAATGAGAATGTTGCTGTGTTCAAAAATACTATTTCCCATTGACATGCATTTTATAACAAAATATTGAAAAATTTTTTATTTTTTCGCAATTAGCAGCAGGGATATTTGAACATATTGATTGATGATTTGATCCAACTGTTCGCTTAGTCGAATCGTCTTCGGAGCATGCAGGCCGTGCTCCAAACCCGAACGAATCATTTTTTCCCGAATTTGCTCCAATTGAATTAATAATTGCTCCATGTCCTGATCCCCTCTTTCTAATGAATTGAGGAAGGTTTATGCTCGCGGTTTTTCCGAATACGTATAGATGACCCTTCCCCCCTGCTTTGCTTCCCCTCGGAAATGTTTAAATTTTTCATCGTTCACAAGCACTTCTCGAAACTCCCAAAATTCCTCTTTCGTAATTTCTATACTTTCTATTTCCCCGTTTTTTAACTTTTCAATCATCATTTTATATTTATTCATCATCCTTAACCTCCTCATATTGCTTGTTGACAGAAATTATTCGAAAATCACTTTACTTTTGTTCTATTATCATGCAAACTAACTTCATAGTAGCTTAAAAGGAGGAGCATGCCTATGAAAATTGCTGAAGTGGGAGATATCATCGAATTCAAAGACGGGCTTCGCGGATTGGTGGAAAAAGTGAACGACAACTCGGTGATTGTTGATTTAACCATCATGTCCAACTATCGGGAATTGGATTTGGAAGAAAAAACGGTCGTTAATCATAAACGTTATAAAATTATAGAATCAAAAAATCATTTAGAATAAAAAAACCTTCCCCTTTTCATTGGTTATAGATGATAGGGGGAATTTTTTTTGTTAATATGATATCAAAGGAGGCAAAAAACATGAAATCATCCAAACATTTGATTGTACTCCTTCTCTCTCTTGCTTTCATCTTTATTAGCATGTATTTCACCTTCGAAGAAAAAAATATCTTCTGGCATCTATATACGTTCACTCTCCTCGTTGGCATCGCCATTTCCATCCTTTTCGGGAAATTCAAAGATGAACTCCCAACTTGGAAGTATATCTTATTTGGAATCGGATTTGGTACAATCACTTACGGAGTTGTACGGCTCAGCTACATTTTGCTAAAAACCGTGGATCACGGTTCCGTCAAAACGATCCGAAAATTCTTGGAAACTTATGGTCCAAATAATATTTGGCATTATTTACTGCTCATCTTTATTATCGTTATCGGTGAAGAAATGTTTTGGCGCGGCTATATTCAGCATGCTCTCAAACAATACGTCCCGCCAATCCTTTCATGCATCATGACAAGCGTTTTGTTTGCACTGACAATTGCGTTGAGCGGATTTATTCCGGGCGTTATTTGTGCATTCATCATCTCCCTTATTTTCGGCCTTTTATATGAGTGGAAGCAAAGCATACCTTTAGTCATTGTCGCGCATGAAATTTATGTTTTGCTGTTGTTTTTCATCTTGCCTTTTATCCATTATTGACCGGGAGATGAAACTTTTTGAAAGCAGTGACCGTCTTATTATCAAGGAGGCTGGAGAATGAAAAAATTACAACTTTTATTTACATCCCTTTTACTTATTTTATTGCTTGCCGCATGTGGAACAGCGGAAGACCAGAATGCCGAACCTGACAATACAGACCAGGAGACGGAAGAGGAAACAAACAACATTGAAGATGAAAGTGCAAAAGAGAACGGAACTCAACAAGAAGAAAATGCAAATCAAAATGAAAATCAAATTCAATACACTTCCAATAACGAAACACGCACCGCTGAAACTGCCAATGTAGAAGAAGATCTTTATACGATTCAAATTATGGAAGGCTATGAACTTACAAAAGAAGAGCCCGGAAAAGAATTGCTGTTCCTTCAAGATAACGATGCCATCAACATGCGCATTGAAGTGATGCCAAAAGAAGAGGCGGATTATGATAATCTTGTAAAAAATACACAAGAAATGATGGCAGCAATCAGCGACTATGAACCGTTCGATATCAGTGAAGCGGTGAAATCACATCCGGAAATTTCAAATTCCATTGCGTATATCGCGACAATTGAAAATGACGAAGTGGTCGGCATCGTTTACGAAAAAGGCAATCTTCTTGTCCGTTTAACGGTATATGACCAAAAAGATTACGATTTGAAAGATGCTCTTATCAAAATGGGGCTGACAATCAAAGAAAAATAATCTTCCGAAGGGTCTTGAAACCCGTTCTGTTTCCACAAAAAAGGGCTGTTCAAACAAGTCGAACAGCTCTTTATTAATTAATAAGACAAATCTTTGATCGATAACCCCAATTTTTTCAACAATTCAATGGCGGTATCCTTTTCTTCCGGGGTTAATGCATTCATCAACTCGTGCAAATTTTTTTCATGTTCCGGAAATATTTTTTCCATGAAGGCGGCACCTTTTTCGGTAATTTCCGCATAAGTGACTCTTCTATCTGAAGGACAGGATACCCGTTTGATTAAACCTCTTTTTTCAAGTTTATCGACCACATATGTGATCGAACCGCTGGCCAATAAAATTTTGCTTCCTATTTTTTGTAAGGGCTGTCTACCTTTATGATATAACAATTCCAACACAGCAAATTCTGTCGGATTGATTCCATTTTGCTGAAAAAACTGATTTGTCACTTCATTTATTGCCTTATTGGCCCTTGACAATACGATGTACAGTTTAAGCGATTGTTTGATTTCATTTGACGACAAGACAAATCATCCTCTTTTTTCTATCTCTTTAAGAGCATTATAGCTATTAGAGAAAAGATTTGTCAAAGCGGCGGCTATACAAGCGGGACAGAATTGGCCGTGCGGGATGCCAACAGTTTCTTCATTTGATTTTCATCGTAATAATACTTAGTATAATTCTCTGTATAACCCGGAAATTCCAAAATGAAAGTGGAACCGACATCAACGATGCTTTCCACCGAAATTTTTCCATGATGCTCATCCACCACTTTTTTGACGAGTGACAACCCGAGTCCTGTTCCTTCATCTTTTGTTGTAAAAAATGGCGTGAATAATTTATTTAAATTTTCTTCCGGAATCCCTGTTCCTTCATCTTTGATCAATACTTGGACTTTATTGCATATATTTTTTAATTCAATTGTAATCGTGCCGCCATTTTCCATCACTTCAATAGCGTTTTTTACCAAATTGATGAACATTTGTTTTAAATGATTGACATTGCCGGTAATCATTGAATCACATTCTTCATCGGCCTTCAATTGGATCACGACATGGTTTTTATAAGCTTGGGGCTGCATAATTTCAATCACTTCTTCGATCACATGCAGCATGGATACCTTTTCTTTAATAAATTTGGTCGGTTTTGCCAAATAGAGTATTTCTGAAAGGATGGTCTCCATTCTTTGCATTTCGGATTCAATGATTTTTATATATTTTTTTCCTTCTTCCGTCGTATTGAATTTCAATAACTCCATAAATCCTTTCAACGAGGTTACCGCATTTTTCAGCTCATGGGTAATATTTGCGGAAATCTTTCCGATTTCACTAAAATGTTCAAGTTCTTTCACTTTTTGTTTCAATTTGACCGTTTCCGTATGATCCACGATGGAAACCACAATCATGTCCAAATAATAGAAATATTTGCAATTCATTGTTAAATATCTTTCTTCATTTTGCCGATTCAAACGCTTCACTTCCAGCGTTGCATGTCCAAAAGCTTTCAGTTCGGATAAAAATTGCAGCTTTTTATAACCGTAATCGAAATACTTTGAGAGAAAAGAATCAAAAGACAAGTTTGAAATATTCCCCAAGTCGATATCCAGCAATTCAATCGCCCGTGAATTGATTTCATTAATCATTTCGTCTTTAAAGAAGAGAAGGCCATAAGGCAAATCATTCAGAAAATGTTTCCTGTACAATTGAAACTTGTTGTCCGAATCTTCGTTCAATATTTTTAAAAACACCAGGTTATTCTTTTTCAGAAACATTCCGAAAACTTTTATTTCTTTATACGCAGAATCTTTGCCTTTAATATTAAATGAAGAGAAGGAAAATTTCTCTTGCCGGATTCTTTTTAAAAATGAATTCCATCTTGATTGTGATAAATCGTCCATGGGAAGGGGCTTCCCTATCTCTTCATCCAAATTTAATATCTGAGCTGCCTTGTTGCTGATTGACTCGATATTACATGAAGTATTTAATATAAGCACAGGATCATCATATTGGAACAAATCTTCCAATAGAGGTACCATTGTCGCTTTTGTCATTTTGAAACACCCATCCTTCCCCACAATCATTAAATAATTTTTTCTCTCTCTATCTACAATTTATTCAATAAATTTTAACTTTCCGAAATTTTCTTAATATAAGTTTTATAAAAATTATTTCATAAAATTTTAAAGAATAAAATAAGCATTAAATACCGATTTTCAAAATTCAGACAATTTTTGGTGTTATTTTTTTGTTTTTTTATGTATTTTTTTAATGTATATGGTAGTATTGCTCTATATTTTTATTACTCGTTGATAAAAGATTTTGAATTATATATTATTACTTATAGACTATTTTTTGTTTCTCACATACTGTTCATTATTATTGTCTGTAAAATATTATTATTTTAATAAAAATATATCCACTTCTACACAGCATATGACATAAAAGACGAGAATATTCATATTTTTTAGAAATTATTTCGTTTTTGTCCATTTTATGACAACTTTGTACAGATCTATTTAAAAAAAATTGTTTTTCCCCTTTCTCCATTTCACCAAAATGCTACCGGAAAACGGTGGCTTGTCCACAAAAAAATCATCCATTCGCAATGAATGGATGATTTTTTTTGATTGTATACCGCACTAAAGTGGCAGGTCTCTTCCAGGAGTGTTTTTACATCAAGGAAAACCGTTCACACCTTGCGCTTTTGACATAATTACATTTTTTCCTTCCGATTATCCGATGATAATGCGTTCTTCCGGATATCGGAATTTCGGTTTTTGCGCCTTTCCGCCCAATGTATATAAGAACGAAATCAGCCCGACTCTTCCGACAAACATTAATACCATGATGACCAATTTGCCTGCGGTCGATAAACTTTCTGTGATTCCGAGGTCCATACCGCACGTACCGAATGCGGATGTGATTTCAAAGATGATTTCTGTGGTTGTTGCATCCGGCTCCGTCATCGACAACACCATTGTCGCAATCAATACCATAAACGCTGCAAGGATGATCACCACAAAGGAACGCAAAATATCTTCCAAGCAGATTTCCCGTCCAAACACTTGAATCTCTTTTCTTCCATTGGCGAAATTAATCAAAAATAACATGGCGATCGCAAATGTCGTAGTCCGGATACCCCCACCGACGGAACTTGGCGATGAACCGACAAACATCAAAAAACTCAAAAATATATTTGTCGCCTCACTAAACAATTCCACATCCATTGTCGTTAATCCCGCTGATCTTGAAGAAATCGATTGAAACATCGAAACAAAGAGTTTCTCATGCCAAGGCATTCCTTTTAAAGTTTGAAACGACTCCAGCAAAAAGATGGCAAAAGCGCCGATAATAAACAATACACCGTATGTTACAGTGGTGATTTTCGTAAAGAGGCTGAAACGAAAAGAGGGATCTTTCTTCAATAAATAATGCTTCAATTCCACCAGCACCGGAAATCCAATGGCGCCAAGCACAATCAATATCATTGAAATAAATTGAACGAAATAGTCATTATAAAAAGGTTCGAAGCTGTGTCCGGTAATATCAAAGCCGCTGTTCGTCGTTGCGGAAATTGCGGCAAACAGCCCATTTTTGAATGCTTCCGACCAGGAATCAAAATATCTCATAAAATGGATGGTCAATATCAAAGTGCCGATCGCTTCAATAAAGAACAAAATTTTGATGATTTCTTTAAGAAGCCGTACTACCCCCGCCAACTGAGTCTGATTAAAATCGATCATGATCAGCTGTCTTTCGCGCAAGCCGATTCTTTTGCCTATCAGCAGCCAAATAAAGGTGCCGATGGACATGACCCCAATCGCACCCAATTGGACAATAATCAATAAAATGATTTCCCCAAAATCCGTAAACGTTTCTGAAATATTGAATACGGTCAATCCCGTTACACTGATGGCACTCACGGCAGTAAAAAGCGTATCAATTACGGATACTTCTTTTCCATCCTGGTATACGCCCGGAATCCGCAACAACAAAAAAGAAATCAACATGGCCAGAAAATAAAATGTGACAAGAAGTTGAAACGGTGTTATTTGTTTGTTTTTAATGGACATGTTTGCCATGGGCTTCTCCTCTTTATTTCCAAATAAACTTTTTATTAGTATAAGAAAAATTCATTAGAAAATAAAGAGGAACAGCCTTTTTACAGCCGTTCCTTCGCAGGTTAGATCTCTTTTGCTTTTTCCTTTTTTTTCTTTGCCACACTGATGATCCATCCACCGGCTGCAATAGCCACAAGCACAGCCCAGAATGTGATTTCCCAAGGTGCTGAATGCGGGAAATCATGAGGCAAGATGCCGACTTTTTCGTGGGATAATGTCAAAACCACCAATTTAATACCAACCCATCCAACAATTAAAAAGGCAGCTGTTTCAAGTTCCGGATAGTTGTTCAACAATTTGACGAACGCTTGTGCAGCAAATCGCATCAAAATCATCCCGATGATTCCGCCGAGGAACATCACCGTAAATTGTCCCGCATTGATGCCACCGATATGAAAATGGCCAATTTCCGGCAGTGTCACCGCAATTGCAACGGCAGCAAGCATTGAATCCACAGCAAAGGCGATATCCGCCAATTCAATCTTCAATACCGTAGCCCATAATCCTTTCCCTTTTTGCAGATGTTCTTCAATTTCCCGTTCTTCTTCCTCTTTTTTGAATTTCTTTTCGTAAATATTTTTAAACGCAATAAACAATAAATATGCTGCACCAATCGCTTGGATTTCCCAATAGTTCACTAAAATCGTGATTAAGAATAACGCGGTAAAACGGAAGATCAACGCTCCAAACAATCCGTAAAACAGGGCTTTTTTCTGCTGATCCACCGGCAAGTGTTTGACCATCACCGCCATAACCACCGCATTATCCGCGGCCAACAGTCCTTCCAGCGCGACGAGAACGACCAGAACCCACAAATATTCCAAAATGATTGCTTCCACGAATTACTCCTCCTTAATGTTTGTATGCCCAACTGAAACTGCTTCTACAATTCAAGGGAAATGCCATTTTTATACAATATAAAAGACCTTTGCCCTTGAAAGGCAAAGGTCTTGCTAAGCAAACGGATGAATTTGCTTTCATATCCGATGGCACCCGCCATGTAATGACGAATATGAAGTAAGTATTTGGGCGTCCAAATACTTATAGCTACTCCCCTTTGACAATGTCAATGGTTATTCATTTTTACGTAAACTAAGTATATCAGCACCAAAATTGATTTGCAATGAATTTATTTGATTTGGATATGGTACTGTTCATTGCTTTTATTTTCTTTATAAAACCGGACCATCACCGGAATCGTTTTGATAAAATCCGGACAGGTGATATTTCCTTTTGATAAAAGCGCTTTGGCCATCGTACAATCAAAAGTCGCATTCCATGTCAGATAATCGATGGTTTCCTTTTCAACCCCCAGCATTGTCCGAACTTTTTTGATTTGCAAGAACGCCTTTGCAGCGGAAAGGGGGATTCTCCCTTTAGGGAAGTGACCTGTCATTTCTTTCACCATCGTCCGGTACACTTCCTGGACCGGATGCGGGTTTGGATCGGTCAAATGCACCGTTTTGCCGATCGCATCCTCATCATGGCAAAGGAAAATCGCCGCTTCCGTTATATAGTCTATTGGCACCACATTGATTCGTGCATCGGATTTTCCGATGTAAGGTATAAACGGCAGGAAACTCAAACGATCGATCAAGTTTAAAAAGAAGTATGGACCGTCAAATTTATTCGTTTCCCCCGTTTTCGAATTCCCTATCACAATCCCTGGCCGAATGATGGTCAACGGAATCTCATCAATCAAATCTCTCACCAGCAATTCCGCTTCAAATTTCGTTTCTTCATAATGGTTTTTGAAGGATTCCGGCCGTATTAATTCCGTTTCAAGAAGCAACCCTTCCCTTCTGCCCGCCACATAGGCTGTGCTGAAGTACATATAACGCTTTAATCGAGGCAATTTTTTCACAAAATCATTCACATTGGATGTGCCGTGCACGTTGACTTTCCAGGCGGCATCCCGCGGTACGGCCAAATCGTATATGGCGGCCAGATGCCAGAAATATTGAACCTCCTCTGCCATTTTTTTCATCGTATCTTCTTGGAGGTTTAAATTCGGCAATGTAATATCGCCTTCGATGATTTCAATCTTTCTGCCAGGATACGCTTCCAAAATGCTTTCCCGCACCGTTTCCGCTTTTTCTCTTTCCGTTTTCAGCACAAGGACGTATACCGTGTCCGCTACATTATTTTCAAACATCCGGCGAATCAATTGTCTCGTGATAAACCCAGGAAAACCTGTAAAAAAATGAACTGCCATGCCCTTTTCCTCCATCCCCAATATTCCTATTAATTACTTATTCTTGATACGGTTCTTTTTTTCCTTTCACAAGTCATCCATTTGCTGTTTTGGGCAATTCCATACCCCATTATTCAACAGTTTGAACCCTTTCGAGGAATATTTATGGGGATTCTGTTCCGCCGCTTCCAAAACAATCGAAAAGAGCGAACGGAAAACAATTTTCCATTCGCTCCAGTCCAAGTATTACAACAAACTATATAATTGAATATGTTCATTTTTCTCCGAGAACCAGCGCATAGCAAATTCATTTTCGAATAAAAAGACGAGTTTGCCGAAGCGATCTTTCACCAGCATGGAACGGGATGAATTCATTGAATCCTTGACATCCTCTTCATTTTTGATCCAGCGGGCAATTTTGGATCCGATCGGCTGCATGACAACTTCCACATTATATTCATTTTTCATCCGGTGCTCGAACACTTCAAATTGCAATTGCCCCACCGCACCGAGAATGATTTCCTCTGTATGCAGCGTTTTATAATATTGGATGGCCCCTTCTTGCACAAGCTGCAAGATGCCTTTATGGAACTGTTTCGATTTCATCACGTTTTTCGGGCTGACTCTCACAAACAGTTCCGGTGTAAATTGAGGGAGTTTTTCAAATTGGAACAATTTCTTTCCACCCACGATGGTGTCTCCGATTTGATATGTTCCCGTATCATAAAGCCCGATGATGTCTCCTGCCACCGCTTCGTCCACCGTTTCCCGGGTTTCCGCCAAAAATTGCGTCGATTGGGTCACTTTGAACGTTTTTCCTGTACGGGCCAATGTCACATTCATTCCCCGTTCAAATTTGCCCGAAACAATGCGCACAAAAGCGATTCGATCCCGGTGTGCCGGGTTCATGTTTGCCTGAATTTTGAAAATGAATCCGGAAAGCTCCTCATGCTCCATTGGATCAATCAGCTGCTCATCTTCTGTCAATCGCGGTTGCGGAGCAGGAGCGAATTTCAAATAAGTTTCCAAGAAAGTTTGCACGCCAAAGTTTGTCAAAGCGGAACCGAAAAACACCGGCGTCAATTCACCTTGGCGGATCTCCTCTTCCGAAAAAGCGTTCCCCGCTTCATTCAAGAGTTGAATATCGTCCAACGCCTGCTGATAATAGGAAGTTTCCTTCATCGGATGATCAGCGGCCAATTCGCCATTTTCATCCAATGGCAAAAAGCGTTCTTTATCTTCCACCCGGAACTGTTCCACCCGATGATGGTAGCGGTCATAAATGCCGTAGAATTCTTTCCCCATACCGATCGGCCAGTTCATCGGATAGGCTTTGATTTCAAGCACTTCCTCGATTTCTTCGATCAATTCAAGGGGTTCTTTCCCTTGGCGGTCCAATTTATTGATGAATGTAAAAATCGGAATGCCGCGCATACGGCAAACTTTGAACAATTTAATCGTTTGCGATTCGATCCCTTTTGCCGCGTCAATCACCATGACGGCACTGTCCACCGCCATCAGTGTACGGTACGTATCCTCCGAGAAGTCCTGGTGTCCCGGTGTGTCCAAGATATTCACCCGATAGCCGTCATAATCGAATTGCAAAACGGAGGAAGTAACGGAAATTCCCCGTTGTTTTTCGATTTCCATCCAGTCACTTGTGGCGAATTTTCCGGTCTTTTTCCCTTTGACTGTACCGGCAGCGCGGATGGCTCCGCCAAATAGCAAAAGCTTTTCCGTCAACGTGGTCTTCCCGGCATCCGGGTGGGAAATGATTGCAAACGTCCGACGGGATAATATTTCTTGTTTTAATTTTGAATCCATATTTCTGCGTCTCCTTTTTTCATACGTAAACAATAATAAAAGAATTGTCCATGTTTCGACAACCATTTTCTCATTTTAATTCACTGCCATCATTGCAATTTGAAACGCTTTTCGTACAAATACCTGTAATTATCATAATTTTAGCCGTCTCGCTATGTTTTGAGACGGCTCATTCTAAAATTCACCCTTTGACAAATTTCAATTTTGCAGCTTCCAAGGCAATATCCGCATCACTGTGAGGATATTTTTTGTTGCCGATGATTTGATAATCTTCATGTCCTTTACCGGCAAAGATGATGACATCCCCAGGCTCCGCAACCTCGATCGCATGCCGGACCGCTTCCGCCCGGTCACCGATGCAGGCATAATTCTCATGAAGCATCCCTTTTGCCAAATCGCCTGTAATGCTATCGTAATCTTCGAAGCGGGGATCATCTGTTGTTAGCACGACGTAATCCGCTCTTGAGGCTTTCTCCGCCATGGCAGGCCGTTTGGATTTATCCCGGTTTCCTCCTGTCCCCACAAGGAAAATCAATTTATTCCCCGGCTTTTTGAATGGCATTGCCGCATCGATGGCTTTTTCGATGGCATCCGGCGTGTGGGCGTAATCGATGAAAATATGTAAAGGCAAGTCCGTTTTGATTTTTTGCATCCGCCCACGAATCGGCACCAAGTCTTCAATCTGCTCGATGATCGCCTCCATCGGGTAACCGCGGGAATATAAAACGGCGGTCGCCGCCAAAATATTATAAACGTTAAATTCCCCTAACAATTGCATCGTTACCGGAAATTTTCCTTCAGGCGTAATCATATCAAAAGTCGTAAAACCTTCATTGAAACCGCAATTTTCAGCCCGGAAATGGGCATCGTTTTTCAAACCATATGTCCATATAGGGTATGGGGTCATACTTTCATATTTTTTGGACCAAGGATCATCCGCATTTAATACGGCCGCTTTATTTTTTGTCAAATCCTGGCCCAATTGGGAAAACAATAAACCTTTTGCATATCCGTATTCTTCCATCGTTCCGTGGAAATCCAAATGATCATGGGTCAAATTTGTAAACACGGCCACATCGAAATCCACCCCCGCAAGTCTTCCCAAAGCCAGGCCGTGGGAAGAGACTTCCATGACCATCGAATGGCATCCTTCCATTTTCGCACGGAATATCATTTGCTGCGTGCTTAATGCATCGCTTGTCGTATTCGCTGTTTCATAGAGCACCCCGTTCAGATTAAAACCGATGGTGCCTGATAATGCGGATTTTTCTCCCAATCCGACAAACATTTGATGAATGATGTTCGATACGCTGGTTTTCCCGTTTGTTCCTGTCACTCCAACCATCGTCAAGTCTTCAGACGGATAATCAAAAAACTTGGCGGCGATAAGCCCTAATGTCCGGTTCGTATCCGGCACGATGACTTGCGCCACATTGCCTTCCAGTTGCAACGGTCTTTCCGCGACCACCACCGTTGCCCCTTGATTGACCGCATCTTGAGCATAGTCATGGCCGTCCACCGTATATCCTTTGATGCATACAAACATGCTTTTTGGCTGAACACTTCTTGAATCATCCGAAATATCCTTGATGGTATTCGGCAACTGTCCAATCACTTGTTTCATTGGAATGACGCTCAATATTTCTTCTGTAATCATCTTTCTTCCTCCGTATTAAGCAATGGTAAGTTTCGATGAAAACGTTCCAATTTTTAACAATTGCAAAATCATATTTTCATTCGATATTTTTTCTTAATGATATCAATCATATCAAAAATAGATAAATTTCGACAAAGAGGATTCGTAGAAAAAACGAACTTTTTTCGTTATGTCGAATTTTGCCGACATGAGTTCATTTTTTTAGAATTTTCAATCAAAGTATTTTATTATATATCGTTCCCGATCACAACATCTATTCAATATTTCAAATTATCTCAACACTTTTCGCACCAATTTCACCTTTTGTTTATATGGTGGATATAATAAATTATTGGCCAATTTTGAAGATCGCTTCATGATGGATTTCGCATGGGTGAAGGTTTCGAAGCTCGCTTTGCCGTGATAGCTGTTCATTCCGGAAGGCCCGACGCCGCCAAATGGCAAATAATGATTGGCTACATGGGTCACCGTATCGTTGATGCATCCTCCGCCAAATGGGATCTCCTGTAAAAAAGCATCGATATGTTTCTCGTTTTCCGAGAAGAAGTAAGCGGCTAACGGCTTTGGAAGCTTGCGTATTTGATCAAAGGCCGAAGCGAGATTTTCGTATTTGATGATTGGAAGCAATGGCCCAAAAATTTCATCTTCCATAATCGGACTCTCCCAGCTGACATTTTCGAAAATCGTAGGTCCGATATATAAATCTTTTCTGTCCGCTCTTCCACCGAAAGTGATGTTGTCCTTTTCCGCTTGCAGCAGTTTGGCCAGGCGATCAAAATGGCGTTCATTGATGATTCGTCCGTAATCCCTGCTGGCTTGGGGATCCTTTCCATAAAATTGGACAATCGTTTTCTTCAATTTTTTGATAAACCGTTCATAGATGGAGGAATGGACCAAGACATAATCCGGTGCCACACAAGTTTGTCCGACATTGTTGAATTTCCCCCATGCTATCCGTTTAACAGCGACATCAAGATTGGCGCTTTCATCGACAATGACGGGGCTTTTCCCTCCCAGCTCAAGGGTGATTGGGGTAAGCCTTTCCGCCGCGGCGCGCATCACAATTTTCCCGACAGACACGCTGCCTGTAAAGAAAATATAATCAAAAGGGGCATGGATAAGGGCGTTTACTTCTTCCTTCTCCCCTTCCACCACCCGCACGAATTGCGGTTCAAACGTTTCTTCAATGATTGTTCTGATGATTTGCGCCGTATGGACGGAAGACTCGGAAGGTTTTACAATGGCCGTATTCCCGCCGATGATCGCACCGATTAACGGTTCCATCACCAATTGGAACGGATAATTGAAAGGTCCGATGATCAATACTGAACCATATGGCTCACGAACGATGAAGCTCTTTGCCGGTTGAAAATGCAACGGCGTTTTCACTTCCACCGGTTTTGCCCATTCATCAATGGACTTGAGCATATATTGAATGCTGTTCAAAACGAAACCGACTTCATTTGAATATGCTTCAAACTCACTTTTTCTTAAATCCAGATTCAATGCTTTTAAAATTTCTTTTTCATGTTTTATTATGGCACTTCTTAACTTCTTCAATTGTTTTTTCCGAAACTCGATGTCCCTTGTTTGACCGGAATAAAAAAATTCTTTTTGCAGGTTGATCATCTTTTCAATTTCATGCGCTTGTAATTTCATTCTTTCCCCCCAAAGTACATAAAAAATAGTTTTCAGCCCATACTAACTACAGTAATATTACTACAATTTGTTGAAGAACTACCATTAAAAGTTTGAGAATGTGCAGTCTTCACAAAAATATTGAAGAGGGGGCAAATGATATGATTTCGACAGAATATTGGTGGGAGGAAATTTTTTCAGGACCTTTGGCGATAGGGATCAATGAAGAAAAAATTCATCAATTGGAGGACGAATCATTTTTATATTTCAACGGACAATTGCCACATGAAGATGAGGATTCTTCAAATAAGGAGACAGAAAATTGAACATTGAGATAAATGCCAACAGGCTGGGCGATTTAAACCCAGCCTGTTTATTTATCATGGCTCATCATCCACCGGCAGCATTTCACCTTCCGGACCCAATTCCTTTGGATGCACATTTCGGAATGTTTCCCCTTCTTCCTCCAGATCCCGCATTTTATGGGCAATACGGCTTGCAGCACATGCCGCGATGCTCGCCACGAGATCATCCAAAAATGTATGGACATCTTTGCCATTCTTCGTATTCAATTTTTTGATAATGCCGATTTTATTTTTATCCAAATGGCCGTACGTCGTTAATGCAATGCTGCCATAAGTCATGACAGAGCTCAATGCGATCGTTTCATCGACGCCGAATAACCCCTCATCATTTTCTACAATCGTTTGCAAAGGTTCTGAAAGCATTTTTTTCTCTGCCAATTCATCCAATTCCACGCCCACGAGCACCGCATGTTGAACTTCCCGCTTCAGAAGCACCCGTTCAATCGATTGAATGCAATGTTCCAAAGTCAATCCATGATTAAAAGGCGATTGCATTTCATACACAATTTTTGCAATGTCCTCTATATTTACCCCTCTTCTTTTCAATGCTTCCTTGGCCGCTTTTGTCACATCATCTGAATGAACACGTTTATATTCTTGCATGGTGAATCCTCTCTCTTTTATATGATTTTTTCTATTTCTAATGTAAAAATATTCTTTTATTTCATCATACATGATATTTTTTTTATATGATACAATTATGAACTACAACTTAAGGAGGACAACAAGTGGAAACAGGATCCATACAAGATATTCCATTTTACAGTAATACCTTGCAGGAGAATTTCGAATTGCTGATTTATACTCCAGCAAATTATACTCCACTTAATAAATATAACATTTTAATCGCTTCTGATGGGAAAGACTATTTCCAATTAGGTGGAATTTCCCATATTGCTGATGAATTGATTGACAACTACGAAATTGAGAACTTGATTATCGTAGGTGTTCCTTACAAGGATGCACTGGATCGAAGAAGAAAATACATACCATCGGGAGAGCAGCATGAAGCCTATTTAAAATTTCTGGCCCATGAACTTGTACCCTTCATCGACAGCGAATTTTCGACAACCGAGCTTGGGTCAAGCCGGGGATTGATCGGCGATTCTATGGCTGCCACCGTGTCCCTTCTTGCCGCAATAAAATATCCGACTATTTTCGGCAAAGTGATTTTGCAATCGCCTTATGTGGATGAATCGGTGTTAAAGGCGGTTGAAGAAGCGCCGACACACGAATCTTTGGCCATTTATCACACGGTCGGAAAACAGGAATCGGAAGCTGTCACATTCTACAAAGAAGTGAAAGATTTCCTCACGCCGAACCGGAAATTGCATCAATTGTTAATATCCAAAAATTATCAACATATGTTTTATGATGAACTGGATGGCAATCACACTTGGAAATCTTGGAAACCTGATTTGAAAAGAGCCCTTTGCAATACTTTTGGGATTTAAAAATCGTGTATCTTTCGAGCATAATTTGCTATACTTAAGTAAAATTTGCATTTCAGGGAGGAAAGCGGATGAAGTTAAGTGTTGTGGCATTCCCATCAAAAAAACTGCAAGATTTGGCGAACACTTATCGTAAGCGATATGATTCCCACTATACGAAAATAACACCCTATATCACGATAAAAGAAGCTTTTGAAGTGGATGAATCGCAAATCGAAGACATTTCACATAAAATCAAATCCATCGCCAATAAATATGGTCCGCTAAAAATACACGCATCCAAAATCAGTTCCTTTTTTCCTACAACGAACGTCATCTATTTCAAGATTGAGCTGACAGAACAATTACAAAACATTCACGACGAACTGTATCGAGAAATCAACATCGGAAACCCGAAACATGTTTTTATTCCCCATATCACCATCGCCCGTGATTTGACAGCGACTGAGCATGATGACATTTTTCCTCAGCTGCGCATGATCGGGATCAACGAAAAGGAAGAAATTGACCGTATCCACCTCATTTATCAATTGGAAGACGGTTCTTGGACAACATATGAAACCTATAAATTGACCGGGGAAATGTAGGGTTTTTATTCGGCACCGTTTGATCCAAAAGCGAATGAAACCAGCATTCGCTTTTTCTTTTTATTCTCCGGCCTTTTTTCGATTTTCCGGGATGGGGATTCATCGCCCGCTGACCGAGTTTTTCCCGTTGGCGATTTCCGTCCCCCGGCTTTCCGTTTTTCCTTCCAATTAAGCAAGGGCTGCCCCCATTTTTGGCGAGACAGCCCGCTATCCTTTAGCCCAACATTCTTTGAATGCTATTTAAATCGATGGATTCTCCGTTTTGAAGGATTGAATTGACAATTTGATCTTCCAAATCTTTTGAAATCGGTTTGTTCGCCAATTGGCTAACCCGGCGAACAATTTTCCTTACCTGTTTTTCATTCGTAAAGTCTGCATGCTGTATTGCGTTTGCCAGTGCGAAGATTTCTTCCATGCTTACGCCGGTCTTTTTTTCGATTTGTTTAAAAAAATGATTCATGGCTCCCCTCCTTACCACTTGCTACAGCTGCCCACGATAATCAATAAAATGAATAATACAACGATCAGTACAAAAAGATCACCGTTGTATTTACATTTACCTTTATAATATGACGGACTTACATAAGATGGTCCGCAATAGTCGACAGGGCTCATTTGCATCGGTCCCATTTGCATCGGCCCCATTTGGCTGTATTGTTGGCATCCACATTTATCCCACATAAAAATTCCCCTCCTTTCTTTACTGTTGTAGTGTATGCATCACTGCAACGGTAAGGAGGGGTATTCGTCTAATTCACTTTTCCTTTTGATTTAAAAACTAGGGCGGCAATAAACCCGAAGACGATGGCAGAACTGATTCCCGAGCTTGTCACTTCGAACATTCCCGTCAAAACACCAACCCAGCCATGCTTTTCCGCTTCCGAAATCGCCCCTTGGGTTAATGAATGGCCGAAAGAAGTGATGGGAATTGTCGCTCCGCCACCCGCCAAATCAATCAATGGTTGATACCAACCTAATCCGGAAACAATGGAACCTGCAACAACAAGGATGGACAATGTTTTTCCGGGAGTCATTTTTCCCACATCCATCAGCAACTGTCCAATCGCACAAATGATACCGCCGACAATAAATGCAAGTATAAAGTCCATTATGATCATGTTATGGCCTCACTCCATCGTCACTTCGATTGCATGGGCAGTGCAAGGAATCGTTTCTCCTTGCTGGAACGTCAATGGGGAGAGGAGGGAGCCGGTTGCCACGAGCAACACCCGTTTAAAGCGCCCACCTTTCAATTGCTGTAATACATAGCTGAAATAAACGGAAGCGGAACAGCCGGCACCGCTTGCCCCAGCCAAAAAGGATGGATCTTCCCCATAAAATTCTGCCCCGGCGTCACGGAAAATATTGCAATCCGCTTCACTTGCACCTGTCTCTTGAAACATCCGTTTCAAGATTTGCAGCCCGATTTTTCCCAAATCTCCTGTCATAATCATGTCGTAATCTGTTATTTTTTGATTCCGTTTTTCCAAATGCCTTTGGATCGTATCATATGCAGCCGGCGCCATCGCAGCTCCCATATGGAATGGATCCGTTTGTCCGTAGTCGATGACTTTTCCAACCGTCGCCGCTGCAATGGAAGGGCATTTCGGGGTGTGTTCCCCAATCAAAGTGAAGCCCGCAGCGGTAACAGTCCATTGGGCAGTGGCCGGTTTTTGACCACCGTAATATACAGGGTACCGGAATTGCCGTTCCACTGAATTATGTTGACTGGAGGCACCCGCAATGGCATATTTCGAAGCTCCCAATTCCGTCAATACACTTGCAATAATGACGGAAGATACGGATGTTGCACAGGCTGAAAATAATCCGATAAATGATGCCGCAATCTCCTTGGCGGCAAAATTCGTCGGGGTCATTTGGTTCACTAAATCCCCCGCCAAAAAGAAATCGATATCCAAACGGTTCAAGTCCGCCTTTTTCAATATGATTTCGCATGCTTCTTGAATCATCTTTGCATTTCCTTGCTCATTCGTCGCCTGGTGCCAGCGTTCATCCTCCATGACAGAATCAAAATAGGAATAGAACACGCTCTTTCTTTCCAACGGCCCTGCGACAGCCGCGCTTGCAATAATGGAAGGTTTGCTCTGAAACACGATCACCATTCGATAACACCCATTGTCACAAGAATTAATTTAATCAAAGCGACGACAAATGCGGAAGCGACACCGAATAAAATGACTGAACCTGCCAATTTAAACATATTGCCTCCCACTCCAAGCACAAAACCTTCCGTTTTATGTTCAATGGCTGCCGAAATCACCGCGTTGCCAAAACCCGAAACCGGCACCGCACTTCCCGCTCCCGCAAATTGGCCGAGTTTTTGATACAAACCGAAACCTGTCAGCAGCATGGAGAGGAAAATCATGGTCGCAGCAGTCGGGTTTCCCACCGTTTTTTCCGTAAAATCAAAAAAAATGATATAAAAATATGTGATTGCATGTCCGATCGTGCATATTAGGCCGCCAACCAAAAATGCTTTCAACACATTTTTGACATAGGGGGTGCTGGGTGTGATCTGCTGTTCAATTTGCTCAAATTGTTCCTGATTCATTACGTTTCCTCCTTCTTCAGCTTCTTTAGTTTTTCCACTTTCTCCTTCACTTTTTCACTGTCTTCTTCATCCAAAAGTTTTTGGGCTTCCCAATAAAGTTTGTAATCCGAGGAAACTGTGATGTCATATTCAGGAAAACTTTCTTTCAGCTTCTTTTTTAAGTTCTTTTCAATTTTTGTTTTTTTATAATCAAGCCATGGTTTTGCCTGGACTGCAACCATCAACTGATCTTCCACAAAAATTGCTCTTCCGCTGTAGATGGACTCTTCATTTTCCATGATCGCCTTCACTTCTTCCGCTTCTTCGCCCCCAAGATTATTGACTTCCAGCGTTTTCTCATCATTGCATCCCATTAATAAAATGGCGAAGCATATGGGAAGTGCCATTTTTTTCAAGCTGCATCCCCCTTTTTAATGTCATTATGCGTTTTTATAAAAAAAACTATTCAAGAAAAATGACCTAACGTTTCCGCCCATAGACTATCGCCCGATTGTCAAGAGCACTTTTTCATATTGTAGATTGAACAAAAATAAGTGAGGTGAAAAGACAATGGGTTGTGGAAGAAAACATTCTGAAAGTTCATCTCTTGGCCGTCGTCGTCATGAAGGATGCATCTGCGAAGTAGTAGAGACAATTTTGGAACTTCAAAACCATGTTGTGGAAGAAGATGACGATACTTGCGGAACTAGCTGCTTTTTGGAACCGCTTGGAGGAATCAACAACAAGCATCGCCGAAACCATGCGGATACAAGAGTATTTATGTTATTGACAGAAGATGGATCTCCGTTTAAAGTCATGTTCTATGACAAAGAGTATGGATGGTACAAAACGCCATTCTTCAGGGTGGAAGACATGTTTGGCGATTGCTGTGCAACACTCCGGGCAATCGCTCCAACCAGCGAAGCATACGAACCAATCTCTGTTGTTGACGGGGAACTTGATGCCAGTGGAATGATGGATTTCTACCACTTCAAGAAAACAGACACATGCGTGACAGTTGATTTATCGCGCTTTACTGGAATTCAATGCGTTGCGGATGTAAATTTGCACATTCATAAGAAATAATCCGAAGGGGCCTTTCCGCTCCTTCTTTTTATTTGTTTTTCCTTAACCGAAGTTTACCCATTATCGCCCTTCCAACCATTTAACGACACCGCCTTTCTTGGGCCAATCAGGTTGGACGGCAGTCACGAAAATGGATGAGTTGCATATTGTATGAAAAAAAGGATGTGCATCATTGGAAGAGCCATTACTATTTATTCAAACTCCGCCTTTTTATTACGTCGAGGTTGATGAAGATACGGAAGAAGCCTCTCTTGAAGAGAGCACTTCAGTGTATGAACTTTCGCGGAGAGAGCGGATCAAAAATCCGGTCATCGCAAGGCAGCTGCATTATTTTTCACAACCTGTCAACCGCAAAAATCGATGTTTGACCTTTCATCTGACAAATGGAGAAAAAATTACAGGGTTTATAGAAGGAATGGATGGAATACTGATCAAAGTCCGCACCCTCAATGAAACAAAGACCATCAATGCCAACGAGATCGAATCCATCTCGATCGCACCCAAAGGATTAAAATAACTTCTTGTCCACTCCCCCCATTCTTATTTCAATAATAAAAAGAAAAAAATCTGCCCACTATCCATTATGTAGGCAGATTTTTTTCTTTTTGCATCAGATCTGTCCGAGCAACAATGTCGCCAAGCCCAAATAAATCAAAATACTGGTAATATCATTTAACGTGGTGATGAAAGGACCTGACGCCACCGCAGGATCAATGCCCAATTTATGAATAAGAAGCGGAATGAAAGATCCTGCGATTGTCGCTACAAAAATGGAGCAACAAATGGCCGTTCCAACAAGCAATCCGATCATCAAAGACTGCTTCCATAAAAACACCACGCCAACAACAATCAAACCGCAAGCAATTCCTGTGATCAATCCGGTACCCATTTCCCGGAAGATCATTTTCAATTTGCTTTTTTCATCAATTTCTCCCGTTGCAATCCCGCGCACAACAACGGCCAATGCTTGAGTGCCGCTATTGCCGCTTGTCCCGGAAATGAGAGGGATAAATAAAGCGAGCAATGCCACCTTTTCAAGGGTTGCTTCAAACTGCCCCATCAAGGTCGCGGTGATCATGCCCAAAAACAGCAGCATCACCAGCCACGGCAATCGCTGTTTGGCCGCTTTTAACGGGCTTGCATCGATATCATCTATATCGGAAATCCCTGCCAATTTCGAATAGTCGTCGCTTGCTTCTTCATCAATGACATCGATGATATCATCGACCGTAATAATCCCTTGTAAAACCTGCTGATCATCGACTACCGGAACAGCCACAAAATTATAATCTTTGAAAATCTGGGCAATGTCTTCCTGGTCGTCTGTCAATTTTACATAGACCACCCGATCGTTCATAATGTCCCGAAGCAAAGTATCTTCGTCCGCCAGAATGAGTTCCCTCAATGACAAAACGCCGGTTAACCGATGATTTTCATCAACAACATAAATATAATAAATGGTTTCCGCATTCGGCGCCTCTTTTCGGAGCACATTCATTGCCGAACGGATCGTGGAATTTTCTTGGATGGATACGTATTCCGTTGTCATGAGGGAACCGGCAGTATATTTTTCATACCCGAGCAATTCCGAAATTTCTTCTGCCGTTTCCTCATCCATCAGTTCAAGAAAATTATCGCGGTCATTTTCATCCAATTCATTCAAAACATCGACCACATCGTCGGTATACATGCAAGACAGCATTTCCGCCGCATAGGTCGGATCCATTTCCTTAATAAAATGTTCAATCTCTTCATCGTCCAATTCGATGGCTTCATAAATTTCAGCCATCTCTGCGGGAGACAAAAAATGATACATCGTCTTTCGTATGTCAGGTCCAACCTTTTCATAAAATTGGGCTTGATCATACGCATGCAGTGACAAAAAATGTTCACGGAATTCGTCAATATCCCCATCAATCAACCATTGGATCAATTGGTTTTCATCATAAGAAACATCCCGTTTTTCATCTTTTTCTTCGATCATTTTGTCCCCCTCCTCTCAACCTCAATTCAATGATAGGTTGCATTGATTCATACGACAATAGATTTTTTATGAATTCTTTTCCCATCAAATGAAAAAAGATGTCCGATATGTTCGAACATCTAATTATGGATTATTTTTTTCATTGAATCAACTATTTCGCTGGAAAATATGAATTTTTCCCTGGATAATGGATGAAAGAATTCCAACTGGACACAATGGAGGGCTTGACGATCGAAGAACTCTTGGTTTCCGCCATAAAGATCGTCTCCGACAAGGGGATGGCCGATATGGGACATATGGACGCGAATTTGGTGGGTTCTTCCTGTATGCAACCGCAATCGTACGTGGGAAAGGGGCTCCCGCTGATAGACGAAATGTTTTAAAACTTTCACATCCGTATGGGCGAATTGGCCGTCTTTCCTCACTTCCCGTTCAATAATGCTTGTGCTTTTCCGTCCAATGGGGAGAATGATGGACACATCCGATGACACATGCCCGTGCACAATGGCTTCATATTCTTTTCGGATCAATCCCTTTTGCAATTGCAAGCTCATTAAATGGTGGATATGGCGGTGTTTGGCAATGCAAACAAGGCCCGAAGTATCCCGATCGAGTCTTGTGACGACATGGATGGTGGAATCAATCCCGCGCTCCTGAAAATATCCGTAAACATAATTGGCAATGCTTCCCGCCGGATGTTCCCGCGATGGAATTGTGTTGATATAAGGCGGTTTATCAATGATTAATAGCGCGTCATCCTCATAAATAATATTCAAATCTCCCTGTTCGGGCTCCAAGGAATCACTGGCTTTTTCTTCCGGAAAAATGATGGTGATTTCATCTCCCTTTGAAAGGATGTGACGGACATTTCTTTCCTCGCCGTTCACTAAAATCTTGCCGCCGCGATATTTGATATCCGTCAACGCCCTGCTGGAGATTTCCTGCTTTTGAATCGCATCCCTCAATAATTCTCCATCTTTTGTGGCTTGAAACTGCATTTTAAATGGCATGAACATCACTCGCTTGCGATAAAGGAATCATGGACCCTTTCCCAAAACGGAAACGGTCGGAATCGTGCAAACCGCACTTTTTCTTTTGCCACTCTGAAAATGACATGATCCAATTCCGTATGGTCCAATTGCAGATGGTCCACCGTCATCGTAAAGGTTTGGTTTTTTACCGGTTTCAGTTTACATGTGTGATGAGCCGGCAAGACGAGAGGGGAGCCGATTGTCCGGAATACCCGGTTATTGATGGACGCCATTTCCGTCACTTGGATCGCTTGCAACGTAGGATGGATGATGGCACCGCCCAACGCTTTATTGTATGCCGTACTGCCCGATGGTGTGGAAATGCATAAACCGTCGCCGCGGAAACGTTCAAAATGCCGATCATTCAAATAAACATCCATCACGAGCGTGACACTTGGGGATTTGATCGTCGCTTCATTCAGGGCAAGATATGTGCTGATTTCCGAATGATTGTTGCACACACTCACTTCCAATAATGGATATTCGACGACCCGGTATTGATTTTTTGCAATGCATAGCACCAATTTTTCCAATTCGGAAGGTTTCCAGTCAGCGTAAAACCCTAAATGCCCTGTATGGATCCCTACAAAGGATACTTTATCCAACCGGTTGATATGATGATGGAAAGCATGGAGAAGGGTGCCGTCTCCGCCAATGGAAATGACTATGTCCGGTTCCTTTTCATCCAATACTAGTCCAAAATCTTGTAAGTAATTCGTTGCAAGTTCCTTCAATTCATTGGATTGCGAATCATTGCGTGATTGAATGGAAAACTTCAAACTATTCACGCTCCTTTTCCTCTCGGATCTTCGGATTTTGAGCTTCCTTATTTTCGCTGAAAAAAGCCTGGGCCTCCTGGATTTCATGTCTGATCGACGACATTTCTTCATCCAGTCGAAAAGCGGCTTCAGCTGCGCGCTTCAAGCGCAATTTGATTTCTTCCGGGAAGTCGCCTTTATATTTGTAATTTAAAGAATGTTCGATTGATGCCCAAAAATTCATGGCCAGCGTGCGGATTTGTATTTCGACCAGCACCGTCTTTTTGCCTTTCACCGTTTCCACCGGATATTCCGCGATCATATGATAGGAACGGTAGCCGCTCGGTTTTTTATTCGTAATATAATCCTTTTCCTCAATGACCTTTAAATCTTCCCGCCCGCGGATTAAATTGACGACCGTCGATATATCATCCACAAACTGGCACATAATGCGGATGCCGGCGATGTCTTGCAGTTCTCTTGCCAATTGTTCGGAAGGTTCAAAGGGTACGCCTTTTTCAATGCTTTTGTCGTATATGCTTGCCAGCGGTTTTACCCGGCCGGTCACAAATTCGATGGGTGAAGTCAACCCTTCTGTCGTAAACTGGGATCGCATCCCCCGGAATTTCACTTTCAACTCATCCACTGCTTGTTTATAAGGCTCCAAAAAACGTTCCCATTGCCCCATATTCATACCCCCAATACTCGCTGCAAAAACGGTTACTGCTTCTTTAAAATATCACTGAAAGTTTCTTCGACTGCTTGTACAAAGGCTTCGCCATAATTGCCGTTGCCTTCGATGTTAAACACGAGCATTTCCAATTCATTCGCAAAATTATGTAATAAAATCATTTCACCATTTATCGCCAACAGTGGATCTTTCTTCGTTTCCAAGACGGAAACAAGCCCGTTCCAGACTTTTTTCGGAAATTGCAAATAACTGTAATGGTCGCCTTCATCCACAACGTATACAAATGCAATTCCATCCGAATCCGTCAACACCTGGCCAGCCGGCTCGATTTGTATTTTCAACGGACTTTCGTTTAAACTAAAATAAAGGTTGTCATTTTCAAAACGAAAATCATCGATGACATATACATTGCGCATTTATAACAATCCCTTCCAACCATTTCTCCTCATATTTTAACACAGCAGGAACTATTTTCGATAAAAAGCTTATGAAAAACCATAACGAAAGGGAAAAACAAATGAGCCAGGAATATGAAATTGAATATAAAAATGTTTTGACGAAAGAACAATATGAGCAATTACTGGAAGAATTCAACATACAGCCGCAACAAATCGTCCGGCAAGTGAACCATTACCTTGATACAAAACATTGGCACTTGAAAACATTATCAAGCGCCCTCCGCATCCGGGAACAAAAAGGAAAAATTGTATGCACTTTAAAGGAACAGACGGCTGAACATATCCACTTGGAAACAACGGATATTTTAACGGAAGAGCAAAGGGATGAAATACTTGAAGGAAAAAGCTTTTCGGCACCTTCCGTCAGGGAAAGACTGGTGGAGTTGCGGGTGCCGGTCGAAGAATTGCGCCTCTTTGGAACATTGACAACGGATCGGGTGGAAGTTCCATATGAAGGAGGAATCCTCGTTTTTGACCACTCCTTCTATTTGCACTGTGACGATTATGAGGTAGAATATGAAACAAAAGATTCCACACTCGGAAAAAAACTGTTTTTAACATTTTTGCGGGAGCGTAAAATAAATATTCAAACAGCCGACAAAAAAATTGCCCGCTTCATGAAGGCTTTACAGGAGAGAAAGGAGGAACAATGAATGGACGCAGCCATGATGAAAACCATTTTGGAAATCGATGCACTCCGTTCGCTGGACACCACTTCCGTCAATTCGACGGATGGAGACAGCTTGTTTGCCGAAATTTTTTCGGAAATATTGGCACAAACCCAGGCAAGCGATAATGTGGAAAGTGCGCTTTTAAAAGCCATAGACAACTTTTCCGAAGAAAACGGGTTAAATGATGAAGTGAAGAACTATTTATCCAATTACTTATTATCCAATCCCAATCCTTACATAACGAAAGCGTATGAAAAAGTCATAAACAATGCCGGTTCCGCAACCGAATCAGTCGGAGCATCGGCAACGGCAACGGATGCCAAATATTTGGATATCGTGAAAAAAGCTTCCGCCCGGTTTGGGGTACCTGAAAAACTTATCCTTGCAGTGATCAAACAGGAATCGAATTTCAATCCGAATGCGGTGAGCTCTGCAGGGGCAACCGGGCTGATGCAACTCATGCCGGGCACCGCGAAATATTTGGGTGTATCCAACTTAAAGGACCCTGAGCAAAACATTATGGGCGGCACAAAGTATTTGCGCCAAATGCTTGACCAATTCAACAACAATTTTGAATTGGCGTTGGCGGCCTACAATGCGGGACCTGGAAATGTGAAAAAATACGGGGGCATTCCTCCGTTCAAAGAAACTCAAAACTATGTGAAGAAAGTGCTAACCTACTATAAAAACATGTAAATGCTTATGATTTCTATATTTCTCCTTGTTTATCAACACTTGCTGTAAGCGATTTGTTTGAGAAAATGCCTGGTCGTTGATAGAATGAATAATATCAAAGGCAGGTCTTCATATTTCGGTCACAATTACGCATATGCGGAAAAGTGGATAAAGGAGTTACACCTATGAATGAAAAATACAAGGTTCCTTATGAGGAAATAGGTGCTGAAAAGTTGAAAGAACTTATTCATGCATTTTATAAACGGGTTGATGTGCATCCATTACTCCGACCTTTGTTTCCGGATGATTTGAAAGAAACCATTCGCAAACAAATTCAATTTCAAACTCAATATTTAGGCGGCCCCAATTTATTTACACAAGAACATGGCCATCCAATGATGAGAGCAAGGCATATGCGGTTTAAAATCACGCCCGATCATGCCCAGGCTTGGCTGGAATGCATGAATGAAGCAATGGATGAAGTAGGGCTTGAAGGACCGTTACGCGAACAATATTTTCAACGTCTTGTGTTGACCGCGCATCATATGATCAATGCGCCGAACGAGGATGAGGGGGGATTCGATTGAATAATATCCAACTGTTGTCAGAACCTGTTGCATCCGAGAAAACAACGAAACCGATCGAGTTATATGTTTTTATTGACCCGCTTTGTCCAAATGCCTTCAAAATGCAGTCAATGTTAAAAAAGCTCCAATTGGAGTATGAACATTATTTCACTTGGAGATACGTGTTAAGCACAGAATTGACCACTTTAAACTGTGTCACACGGCGTATCAAAGGGTGTTTAACAGGTGCTGATGTGGATATTACTCATCCTGCCTTACCCTCCCTTGCAATAAAGGCAGCCGAATTGCAAGGAAAAAAAGCGGCGAACCGTTATATCCGGAAGCTGCAGGAACACGTATTATTGGAAACGAAAAACGTCCTCTCCTATACGTCTTTGATCGACATTGCCAAGGAAGCGAAGTTGGATCAGGAAGAGTTCATTAAAGACTTTGGATCAAAAGAAGCGGTGCGGGCCTTCCAATGTGATTTATACATCACACGGGAAATGGAAATCGATGAAGTTCCAAGCATCGTATTCTTCAATGAATGTATCGAAGACGAAGGGTTAAAAGTAAGCGGAATGTATTCTTACGAAATTTATGTCCAAATCTTGCAAGAGATGTTGGACGAGGAAATCGTCAGAAAACCGCTGCCAACCTTCGAAGAACTGTTCCAACGTTTTCAATATTTGACGACCGATGAAGTGGCAAGCATTTATTCCATCTCCGTGAGCGATGCGGAGCGGGAATTGAAAAAACGCATGCTGCAGCAAAAAATCGAGCGTATTTCAAACGATGCGGTGACATTATGGAGGCTTAAACAACCGACCTTTTCATTCTAGCAATTGTTTTATATAGTATCATCACAGATTTTTTCACATGTAGGCATTTCGGTGTCTACATTTTTTTTGCACCTTTTTTTGCAGGGTTGATGGTTTTGTGGATGAATGATTTTTTTCATTTTGGGAATAGATCGCATTTTGAAAAAGAAGAGGATATGAAAGTAAAAGAGGCATTTGCTTTCGCAAATGCCTCTTTACACAAAGGGGATGGGAGAAATGTTCACGTTCAAACAAAGGGGTGTATGTTTGATATGTGATTTATTTCACGTTTATAATTTATCATGGAATAATAATTAATGCAATAAATACGACGTGATTTTCACAAATTCGACATATTGTAAACACTTTCAAAAAACTTTCGGAAAATATTGAAATATTAAGAAAAATTGTCCCATTGAACGAATATTTCCATCGTCAACATTCGTTCACATTCTACAAAACTAACACACTTAAAAAAGTTATATAAGAATAATTTTTGAAAGAAGAAAAAAACGCTTCAAAAGAGAATTCAACTCCCTTTTGAAGCATTTTTACTAATTTGAGCGTGTTTATTGTGGCAAAATCACTATTTTAACAACAGAGATTCCAATTCATTTAATTTTTCTTCAAACACTTTGCAAGCTTGGGCGATCGGTTCTCTGGATTCCATGTCAACTCCGGCTTTTCTCAGCACTTCAATTGGGAAATCGGAACATCCGGCTTTCAGGAAGTTGTTGATGTAACGGTCCACCGCCGTTTTTCCTTCCTCCAATATTTGACGGCTCAAAGCGACTGCCGCACTTTGACCTGTCGCATATTGATAAACGTAGTAATTGTAATAGAAGTGCGGGATTCTCGCCCATTCCAAGCCGATTTCTTCATCCACCGTCATTTCTTCGCCAAAGTATTGTTTATTCAAATCATAATAAATTTCCGTCAACCGTTCTGCCGTGATGGCTTCCCCGTTCCGGTCCATTTCGTGGATCATATGTTCAAATTCCGCAAACATCGTTTGTCGGTAAACCGTGCTTCTGAAGCTGTCCAGCCAATGGTTGAGAAGATAAAGCTTCACTTGCTTATCATCGGTTGTTTTCAATAAATGATCGAACAACAGCTCCTCATTGCATGTGGAAGCGACTTCCGCAACGAAAATGGAGTAGTCCGCATAAGGATATGGCTGGTTTTTTCTCGTATAGTAGCTGTGCATACTGTGGCCGAATTCATGGGCCAATGTGAATAAGTTGTCGATATTGTTTTGCCAGTTCATCAATACATACGGATTTGTGCCATAGGTTCCCGAAGAATAGGCCCCGCTGCGTTTTCCTTTATTCTCCAACACATCCACCCAGCGGCTGTTCAACCCTTCCTGCACAATGGATTGATATTCTTCCCCCAATGGAGCGAAACTTTTCACCATTATCTCTTTCGCCTTTTCATACGGCATGTCGATTTTCACTTTCTTTACAAGGGGAACGAACAGGTCATACATGTGCAATTCATCGAGTTCCAACGCTTTTTTGCGCACCTTTACATAACGATGCAGAGCAGGCAAATATTCATGGATCGTTTCAATCAATTGATCATACACTTTTTCCGGGATGTTGTTGCTTGCAAGTGCGCGATGGCGTGCGGAATTGTAGTTGCGGATTCTCGCATACACATTGTGCGCTTTCACGTTGCCCGCCAATGTGGAAGCAAAGGTGTTAATGAACTTGCCGTACGTGTCATACATCGCTTTGAAAGCATTTTTTCTCACGTCACGGTCTTCGCTTTCCAAAAACGTGATGTAATTGCCGTGAGTGAGCTGCACTTCTTCGCCTTCATCATTTTTTATGACCGGAAATTCCAAATCCGCATTGTTCAACGCGCTGAAAGTGGTGCCTGGAGAGCTTGTCACTTCGGAAAATTGGGCCAAAATGGCTTCTTTGTCCGCCGTCAATACATGCGGACGCTGCAAGTTCAATTCTTTGAACATTTGCGTATAAAGGCGCAATGGTTCATGTTCATCCAAATATTGCTGAATTTGTTCCTCTGACAAAGATAAAATTTCCGGTGTCAAGAAAGACCAGGCGGCGTTGATTTTTGCGCCTAAAGAACGAGCGCGGCTTTCCATCCCCTGATATTTGCTTTTCGTTGTGTCTTCGTCATGTTTTAAATGGCTATAAACGTAAAGCTTACCAAAGCGTTCAGAAATTTTGTCGCTGAACTGCAATGTTTCATATAAACTTTTTGCGCTTTTTGTCGCTTTGCCCTTATATTTTTCCGCTTCTCCTATTAGTTGTTCAAGCTCTTTAAATTCTTGTTCCCATGCCTCGTCTGAAGGGAAAATCGTCGATAAATCCCAAGTCAGTTCCACTGGCACTTCTTCGCGTGTCATCAGTTTTTTTGCCATAAGAATGCCCCCGTAATGAAAATTTTTTGTCAATTCTATTTTCTCAATATTTACCTGTCGTTGCAAGAAATTGGCTGTAAAGCACCTCTTCCAGATGCCGCTCCTTTACAGGACACTTCTCATCTTCAATGGCCAATTCATTGAGAAGTTCCACATATTGAAAGACCGTTTGAACCGCCCCATCCGTATCTGCCCGACCGGACCATTGAAAAAAATCCTTTATCACTTGTTCATTGACTGCATGTATCTTTATGCCATTCAGCCGGATGAAATACAAAAGTTCCGTTTGCCATTCAACGGCACATGCCTGGAGCGCTTCATTCCCTGAGATCGGGACTCCTAGAAAAGTTGGAAGCTGCCCTGGATTCAATCGGAGTTCATAAACACTTCTCAAAAATAAATCATTGACACCTTTTCGGCTAACTAAAACCCTGGATTTCAAAAATTGCTTTATAAAATGATGATATGCTTTAAAGACAAAGGAAAATTCATCTTTGGTCAACGGCTTTGGGATATAAAACGGGAAATGCTGTTTGAAAAGCGGGAGTCTGCTCACCTTTCCGAAAAAACTGATCCCCTTGAAATGAATAAGGTTGGACAAATAAACAAACTGTTTGTTGGCAGGGTCGTAAGTCATCAAATATTTGGGCTTTTGGGCATGGGCAATGAAAAGTTGGAGCTGATGGGAAAGGTTGATTTTTTGGAGGGGAGTTTCTTTTATTTTTTGACCGGGTGTCAGCGGAATCCAAATCGGGGCAATCCTTTTTTGAAGGTACCCCCGGTTCCGTTCAAAAAAGCGATTCTCATTGATTGGGCTGCATTGAAACTCGATGGCATAAGCCGAACCATTCTTGAAAATCAATAAATCCGGGCGCTGTTTTAACTCCTTTAGATAGGGCTCGAGTTCCGCATGGAGCTGAAGGGATTTGAACAGTTCAAACAGCTGCTGTTTTCCTGACAGATGTTCGACCGTTTCGCCTTCTGAAAAATGGGATTCACAACGGCTTTTGGAATAATGGGCAAAATGAGGGATTTTGATATTCCCGATCTTTAATTGGACCATTTCTCCACATTGGGGACAAAAAAAATTCTTTTCTTCTTTTATCCTTCTTAACGTTGCATGGGAAATCTTTGAATGGATCACAAAAGGTTCTTTGTTTTCCGTGCATGCGACCAGCATAAAAAACCCCCTTTTTGAACCATTTTATTGTAAAGACTTTTTTGTTCGCAAGGGGGTGCCGGAAAGTTTTAATTTGCACGGAAAAAGTGCCGCAAAAACAAAAAAAGTGCCATCTTTCAGGCACATGTTAATCAAAATAATGAACAATCGTTTCGAAGCAATCTTCTTCCATGATGATTGTTCCATATTCTTGCAGACGATAAATCGTCATTTTGGAGCTTGTTAAATACTCATTCAAAATGGAACGGATATTTTGACGGGTTGCACTATCATTCACACCGGCAAAATCAATGGCAATGTAGTAATAATCTTCATATTTATATAAAGAGCTGTTTAACCCATACTCGACTAATCGGTTCGCTACTGGCACGATTTCATCAATATCTTTGAATTTATATATGGACATATTGACAATTCCTTCATGATTTAACACATCATCTTCGTCGAAGGGATTGAATGGGTCTTTATGGCCAATTGTTGCTTCGTGTTCTTCAAAACTGGAGAGCAGTGAGCCTGGATCTGAATCGGAAACATTGGCACGTGTGACAATGACTTCCAAACCTTGTTCAGAGGCGTTCACATGAATCCAAATTGGACCGTCCAAATCGAAGTATTCTTCCGTGTTGATTTCACCAATCATATCCCAAAACAATTCTTCGCCTTTTGCTCTGTTATACCAGATTTCTTCACGGCTGTAACCGCGATCCTCAATATCACGATATGTGATAAAGAGCTTGATTGTATTTTCATTTACGCGTTCGATGTCCATGAGACTTCAACTCCCTTCACAGTCATTGGTTGAAAACCCGAAAGCGTGTACTTAGTATGTTTGAATCGGAGCCAAAATACACTCCAATTCGATAGTGCCTTTCCCTTATTCTTTCCCTTGGTATACAGAACAAAACGCTTATTATTATATATATGTCTATTCTATGATTCTATTGTATGATGAACTAATAGAAAATGAAAAGGAAAAACACCCTTCAAATAAAATTATTTGAATTATTCAAAATTGTAGATGACAACATCAATTAAATCAAGTATTAAGTGAAAAATGATGAATTTTCTTTGCAAATAAAAAAAGCGTAAACAAGTCAAACAAAGTTGACTGAATTTACACTTTTTCCAAGGAAAACTATATGATTAATTGACCATTTTTTGGGCTTCCATCAATTGGTAAGCACGAACTTTCCGTGGCAGGAACCGACGGATTTCATCTTCATTAAAACCGACTTGTAGACGTTTTTCGTCCAAAATAATTGGCCGGCGAAGAAGTCCTGGATGTTCCTGGATCAATTCATATAATTTTTGCAAAGGCAAGCTTTCTACATCCACATTCAACTTTTGGAACACTTTTGAGCGTGTGGAAATGATCTCGTCTGTTCCATCCTCTGTCATTCGCAAAATTTCTTTGATTTCACTGATTGTAAGAGGCTCGGAAAAAATGTTGCGTTCTCTATATGGAATATCATGCTGCTCAAGCCAAGCTTTCGCTTTTCTGCATGATGTACAGCTTGGTGATGTATATAATGTTACAATCATTGTTACACTTCCCTTCCATTTGATGAGTGTTGTCTATGTTCATGATAGGCATCTATGTCAAATTTTATTAATTTAGAATTAGTATTATTTTAAATTCTGTATCAATTATACACCATTCTTTTCATTTTGAATATAGGATATTTTAAAAAATAATATATTTTATGTTGAATTTCTAAAAAAATTCGTTATTTTTGCTTAAAACCATAAAAAAATTCTTTTGCCTCCAAAATTTGCTGAACGGGATACCTCCTTTATTCCATTCCCTTTTTATTCTCATTTAGACGACAATAACCGAGAATATTCTTAATTTATTGACAAATTTCATTCTTTATGACCTACAACAGTATTACCCAATTCTGTTTAATCTCATTCCAAATTGAAAAAATTTTCGCGTTTGATTTTTCCCATAAATTACTTTATAATTCATTCATAATTCTACGATCATAAGTTAAACAACAATGACGAAGAGTAGTACATTTGATTCCTGTGTTCAGAGAGTCTGTGGTTGGTGCAAACAGATGACAGGGCAAATGGAATGGACTTCCGAGTTGGCTTTGCGAAAATGAAGGTAGTAAAGCTCGTACACTTCACGTTACGAAGAACCAAGTGGCCTCTTTAGGCAAACTGGGTGGTACCGCGGATACACATCATTCGTCCCAATACAACTGTATTGGCCGTTTGATGTTTTTTTATGGATAAAAATAGGAGGTAATATTGATGAAAACAATCTTTTCAGGAGTTCAACCAACGGGCGTTATTACTTTGGGAAATTATATCGGCGCCTTCATGCAATTCCCTGCGCTGCAAGATGAAGGAAACGCCATTTACTGCATCGTGGACCAACATGCCATCACCGTTCCGCAAGATCCCCAAGAATTGCGGCAAAACATTCGCACTCTTGCTGCCACTTATCTTGCAACGGGCATCGATCCGAAAAAAGCGACGTTATTTATCCAATCGGAAGTTCCTGCCCACACGAAAGCCGGCTGGATGCTGCAATGCATCACATCCATTGGGGAACTGGAACGAATGACGCAATTTAAAGATAAATCGGCGAAAGTCGGAAAAGAATTCGTTTCAGTCGGTCTTTTGACATATCCTCCATTAATGGCGGCAGATATCTTGCTTTATAATACAGATATCGTCCCTGTCGGAGAGGACCAAAAACAACATCTTGAATTGACCCGCGACTTGGCGGAGCGATTTAACAAACGCTTTGGCGAAGTGTTCAAAATTCCGGAAATCCAATTGCCAAAGGCGGGAGCCCGCATTAAATCCTTGCAGGATCCGACGAAAAAAATGAGCAAGTCCGACCCGAACACAAAAGCGACCATCCGCTTATTGGATACGCCAAAAGAAATTATGAAAAAAATCAAATCCGCGGTGACGGATTCCGAAGGCCAGATTTACTTCGATGAAGAAAAGAAACCGGGCGTTTCCAACCTGCTCACCATCGAAGCGGCCATTACAAACAAATCCATCGATGAAGTCGTGAAAAAATATGAAGGGCTTGGCTATGGCGCCTTTAAAGAAGGTGTGGCGACTGCCTTGATCGAGCATTTGACGCCAATTCAAGAACGCTTCAACGAACTTATCCAAACGGATGAATTGGATAAAATTCTGGATGAAGGTGCTGAAAAGGCCAATGCGATCGCCAACGAAACCGTTAAGAGAATGGAGATCGCGATGGGAATAGGTCGAATATCAAGATAAACAGCACGGCCAGCGAAATGATCATCAAATACAGCTCCGGAACGCCTAATATGAAGGAAAAAACGGCGCGCCATGAATATCCGAGCGTCCGGAAATTCAAATATAAAAGAAGATTGCTCACCGAGATGACGCATATGCCGTAGCTGAACAGAAACAGCATAAACCGAAAAATCATGCCACCATCCTTTCATACCCTTTTTATTCATCAATGAAAATAAAAATGCGTTTAGCACCAGGCTAAACGCATTTTTATTTACCTATTTATTCTTCGATTTTTTTAAACACAAGGCTCGCATTATGTCCGCCGAATCCCAGCGAGTTGCTCATCGCATATTGAATATCCGCTTTGCGGGCCTCATTTGGCACATAGTCAAGATCACATTCAGGATCCGGATTTTGCAAGTTGATTGTCGGAGGCAAAATGCCCTCTTTCAATGCCAATACCGTAAAGATCGCTTCCACACCGCCAGCAGCGCCAAGCAAGTGCCCTGTCATTGACTTTGTGGAACTCATGGCAAGCTTGTAGGCATAATCGCCAAATACCGTTTTCACCGCCATCGTTTCATATAAATCATTGTATGGCGTACTTGTACCATGAGCGTTGATATAGCCGATTTCTGTCGGATCGATTCCCGCATCATGAATCGCACGTTTAATCGCGCGGGCGGCACCTTCCCCATTTGGCGCCGGAGCTGTAATATGGTACGCGTCACCTGTTGCGCCGTAGCCAATGATTTCCGCATAAATTTTTGCTCCGCGGGCTTTCGCAAATTCGTACTCTTCCAATACCAGAATACCTGCCCCTTCACCCATGACAAATCCGTCGCGTTCTTTATCAAATGGACGGGATGCCGTATTTGGATCCGGGTTCAATGAAAGAGCCGTGGCTGAACAGAAACCGGCAAGCGACATTTTAACGATCGGTGCTTCTGTCCCACCGGTAATCATCACATCCGCATCACCGCGCTGAATCACTTTAAACGCATCGCCGATCGAGTTTGTTCCTGATGCGCATGCAGTCACTGTACATGCATTTGGACCTTTGGCTCCCAAATAAATGGAAACTTGTCCGCTCGCCATATCCGGAATCATCATTGGGACGAAGAACGGGCTTACACGACGGGGACCCCGGTTCATGAATGTTTCAAATTGCTGTTCATAGGTTTCCATTCCGCCGATTCCGGAGCCGATCCAAACGCCGACGCGATCGGCAATTTCATCGGTAATTTTCAAATCCGCATCTTTCACCGCCATCAAAGCCGATGCGAGGGCAAAATGAGTGAACCGGTCCATTCTTCTTGCTTCTTTTCGTTCAATAAATTGTTCAATATCAAAATCTTTTACTTCCGCAGCAACTTTCGCAGGGAATAATTCAGCATCCACCCTTGTCAACGGCCCAATGCCGGATTTCCCTTCTTTGATGGCTGCCCATGTTTCATCAACTGTGTTACCAAGCGGCGTAACCGCGCCGATCCCGGTAACGACTACTCTCCTTTTCATATATCTCTAGTACCCCCTTACGAATCACTATCACCATTATAAATTACTACAACCGGTATGAAAATCTATTATTTTCCCCATCGGATGACAGCGCCGCCCCAAGTGAGCCCGCCACCGAATCCAACAAGAACTACGATATCGTCATCTTTGATTTTTCCTTCATCCAGTTCATCTTTCAAAGCGATGCCGATGGAAGAGGAGGATGTGTTTCCGTACTTATGGATGCGTTTGGACAATTTATCTTCCGAAAGTTCCAGTCTTTCCCTCGCCGCTTCCATGATGCGGATATTTGCCTGGTGCGGCACAAGGAAATCCACATCTTCTTTTGAAAGGCCCGCCTTTTCAAGGACGGACAATGCCGTCGCCCCCATTTGGCGCACCGCAAACTTGAACACTTCGCGGCCGTTCATATAAATAAAATCTTCATCGTTCATATGCAAATATTTTCCGCCAGTGCCATCCGCCCCTAATTCAAAGGCCAAAATGCCGCGTCCTTCCGACACTTTGCCGACAACCGCAGCGCTTGCGCCATCACCAAACAGAACCGCCGTATTGCGATCTTTCCAATCCGTAATTTTCGATAATTTTTCTACACCAACGATTAATACATAGTCATAAGTGTTGCTTTCAACATACAATTTCGCTGTTGCAAGGGCATAAATAAATCCGGAACAAGCGGCTGAAACATCCATGGCAGCCGCATTGATGGCCCCCAATCGATCCTGGAGTTGGCATGCCACGCTTGGGAAGGCACGATCCGGCGTAATCGTGGCAACCAAAATCAATCCGATTTGCTCCGGTGAAATTCCGGAGTTTTCAAGGGCTTGCTTGGCTGCTTCATAGGCCATGTCGGAAGAATGTTCATCCTCACGGGCAATTCTTCTTTCCTGGATTCCTGTTCGCGTGCGGATCCACTCATCGTTTGTATCTAAAATTTTTTCCAAATCCAAATTCGTCACAACTTTTTCAGGAACATATTTACCTAATCCGAGAATTCCAGCATTCATGGTCACTTAACCCCCATTTTTATACTTACGATTAGTAGTTGGTCTTAATTATAGACCATAATTTTATTTTCCACAATATAAAATTTGACTAGGTAAAAAGTTTATTGTTTATTATTGACATACTATGGTATGATTATAAAGATGAACAAGGTATATAATAGTAATTAAAGTGCAATAGAGGTGAAACGAAATGCAATATATTATGTCATTCGTTTGGGGAATCATGTTGATTTCAATGTTGAGTTACGTGGTTGGTTCCATTTTGGGCGTAACAACATTTGATATTGTCACAACTGCTGTTATTGCAGTGATCTTTATCATCCTTGTTTGGATTATAGCTGCAATCATTCCAGGCGAGTCTCCAAAAGAACTTAAATCTGATGAACATTAATATTGATGCATAGCAAAAAACCGGATGGGGCAAGGGAGCCCATCCGGTTTTTTTGTGTTCTTCAGCCATTATCGGAATGATCGCCGCCATTCCCCGAAAGGTACTAGGCATTCCGGCCAGCCAACGCTTCCGGATAAAAAAAGGCGGCCGGGCCGAACAATCGGCTCAAGCCGCAGGTTTTCCAACGACCAAATGTCCATCTTTTAATGACACTCTCATCGTTTCTCCCGGAAGGATTTCCCCTTTTAACAACTCTTTGGCCACTGCCGTTTCCACATGACGTTGCACAAACCGTTTCAAAGGTCTTGCACCGAATTGCGGATCGACGCCATTTTCAACAACCCAATCCACCACTTCATCATCCACAACGAGTGTGATTTCATTTTCCGCAACCCGCTCCTGCAATTGTTTGATGTATTTTCGGGCGATGGCATTGAAATGTTCGTCCGTCAAGGCATGGAATAAAATGATGTCATCGATGCGGTTCAACAATTCCGGTTTGAAATGTTTGCGAAGTTCTCCCATCACGACTTTTTCCACGTCTTCATTGAAATGGGAACCGGCTTCCAATAAATAGTGGGAACCGATATTGGATGTCATAATGATGACTGTATTGGTGAAATTCACAAGACGTCCCTGGCTGTCGGTGATGCGTCCATCATCCAGAATTTGAAGCAAAATGTTGGCCACATCCGGATGGGCTTTTTCGATTTCATCCAATAAGACGACGGCATAAGGATTGCGGCGAACCGCTTCCGTCAATTGGCCGCCTTCTTCATAGCCGACATATCCAGGAGGGGCGCCGACAAGTCTTGATACACTGTGTTTTTCCATATATTCACTCATATCGATCCGGATAAAATGATCTTCCGAATCAAATAATTGGGCTGCCAACGCTTTGGCGAGTTCCGTTTTCCCTACGCCTGTCGGACCCAAGAAAATGAAGGAACCGATTGGTCTGTTTGGATCTTTGATGCCGGAACGGGCGCGCCATACCGCTTCTGTCACGAGTTTGACCGCCTCATCCTGTCCGACGACTCTTTCATGAAGGGTAGCTTTCAAGCGCAACAGTTTTTCCCGTTCGCCTTCCATCAATTTCGTCACCGGAATTCCGGTCCAACGGGAAACGATGGCCGCAATTTCATCCGCCGTCACTTCTTCCCGTAAAATGCGGTTTTCCGAAGCATTCGCCAACGCTTCTTCCAATTGTTTGATTTCCTTTTCCACAGCCGGGATTTTTCCATGGCGAAGTTCCGCCGCTTTATTCAAATCGTACTTGCTTTCCGCATCTTCCAACTGGCGGCGGTATTCATCCAATATTTCCCGTTTCTTTTGAAGCTGTTCCAATCCTTCTTTTTCAAACTGCCATTTCTTTTGGAGTTCCGCCTGTTCTTCTTTCAATTCTTTCAATTCTTCCCTCAGAGCTTCCAACCGTTTTTTGCTTGCTTCATCCGTTTCTTTCATCAACGCCTGTTCCTCGATTTCCAATTGCATAACTCTGCGTGTGACATCATCCAATTCTTGCGGCATGGAATCGATTTCCGTACGGATCATCGCACATGCTTCATCAATCAAATCGATGGCTTTGTCCGGCAAAAAGCGGTCCGTAATATAGCGGTTGGACAGCTGGGCGGCCGCGATAATGGCCCGGTCATGGATTCTGACCCCATGATGCAATTCAAAACGCTCTTTCAAGCCGCGCAAAATCGAAATCGTATCTTCAACGGACGGTTCCCTCACCATCACTTGTTGGAATCTACGTTCTAAAGCGGGATCTTTTTCAATATACTTTCTGTACTCATCCAATGTGGTTGCGCCGATGCAATGGAGTTCACCGCGGGCAAGCATCGGTTTTAAAATATTCCCGGCATCCATCGAACCTTCCGCTCTTCCGGCACCGACAATCGTATGAATTTCATCGATGAATAAAATGATGCGCCCTTCCGATTCCCGGATTTCTTTTAATACGCTTTTTAACCGCTCTTCAAATTGTCCGCGGAAGCTGGCACCCGCAATTAATGAGCTCATGTCCAATTCCCAAATGATGCAGTCTTTCAATCCTTCCGGCACGTCTTTCCGGACAATCCGTTGCGCCAACCCTTCAACAATCGCCGTTTTGCCGACGCCCGGTTCCCCAATCAGCACCGGATTGTTTTTCGTCTTTCTGGATAAAATACGGATCACATTCCGGATTTCTTCGTCACGACCGATCACAGGGTCAATTTTTCCTTTTTTCACTTCTTCATTTAAATTACGTCCATATTTTTCTAAAGCGTTGCGATTATCTTCCTGTTGTAATTGCATACAACCCACCTCTTCAAAACGGTTTGACCTTTTTTGACTAACTTGATTATAATTTTATTAACCGGAAAAAGCAAAAAATCTCTCCAAAAATATTCAATATTTACACGGGAGAAATGTGGTATTATATTTATAGGCTTTTTGTTCGTTTAATGGAACCTCGTGGGAAGTGTACATCAGTTATAAGGATGTGATAAATGAATGGTTTTAATGGAAAAGGTTCCGATGGATTTTCATACGTTATTTGAAGAACACGGGTTGTTGTTGAAAATCGAGAAAGGGAATTCCATTTTTCAGGAAGGCGAAAATGCGGATGATCTTTATTTGATTCTGAAAGGATCCGTCCAAATAAGCAAAGAAACGGAAAATGGGAAGGAATTGACACTCAGAATTTGCGGCCCCAACTCCATGATCGGTGAATGCACCATCTTTGGACCGCCCGCCATCCATACAATGTCAGCAAAAGCTCTGATGAATACCGAGCTTTTATCGATAAAAAAAGATAATTTGGAAATGTTGTTGACCGAGCAGCCAACATTGATGATCGAATATATCCGGTGGCTTCAAACGGAGCATTTGAAAACCCAAAGCATTTTGCGGGATTTAGTGCTGAATGGCAAAAAGGGCGCGCTCTACTCGACGCTCATCCGTCTTGCGAATACTTTCGGCAAATCAGACGATAATGATGATATCTATATTGACATCAATTTAACGAATACCGATCTTGCCAACCTTTGCTCCACAAGCCGCGAGATGGTCAATCGGATGTTGAACGATTTGAAAAAACAAGGCATTGTTTCATTTGATAAAGGCATCATCAAAATCCACGATTTGGACTATTTGAAGAAAGAAATCTGTTGCGAAGAATGCCCGCTCACTATTTGCCGCATCGATTGAACATGGGGGAACTGTAATCATTTACAGTCCCCTTTTTTTATAGGGGCTTGTCTAAAAAGTCCATAAAAACAGAGCGAATGGAGAAAACAATGAGTTTTTCCATTCGCTCTGTTTCCTTATTTTTGAAATTGGTTTGGGAATTTGCGGCCCATTTCAGTATGTTGTGGGCCATTGCCACAATCCCGAATTCTGTTCGGACTTTATGAAGCCCCCGTAACAGAAATCGAGTGAAACGCAAATTGCCCTTGATGTTCCCGAACACACTTTCGACATCCACTTTACGCTTCGCATAAAGAGCTGCCTTTTGTTCGTCACCAAGAGCTGCTTTGGCTTTCGCTTTCATTTCTTCATAAATCGTGTTCCAATATACTCGACGATTTCCTTTGGCTTTCGTACACCCATTCTTCAACGGGCAATCCGTACAATCTTCACACTCGTACACTTTCAAATCTTGTATGTATCCAGATGCATTTTTTCTTTTTTGATAATACTTGAATACGACTTTCCGATTGTTCGGACAGATAAAGCAATCGTCTTCTTCGATGTATTTCCAGTTTTGTACTTTTGATAAATCCTTTTTAAACTTTTTACTTTGTTCCTTCAAATAGGTTTGGTATGGGGCTAATAATTCAAAACGAGGTTCTTTTTCTTCGCCAATCGCATATAAATAGTTTTCTTCACTCGCATATCCTGCATCGGCAATGACATACTTGAGTTTCTTTTCCTTCGGTATCGATTCCAATAACTTTTCCATAAATGGTTGGAAACAGCGAGTATCTCCTGGATTTTGATAAATTTCAAATCCCACGATAAATTGATGTTGTGTGGCGAGTTGAACATTATAACCCGCCTTGAGTTGGCCGTTTTTCATATGGTCCTCTTTCATTCGCATAAAAGTGGCCTCATGGTCGGTTTTCGAGTAGCTATTTCGTTCACCTAGAATCTGTTTTTGTACTTTGTATTTTCGTAATCGTGGAAGATAATCCGTTTGAATCGTTTTCAGTTGTTTGGTGAGTTGGGATTTTTTAGAGCGAAGTTCTTTTTTTCTTTCTTTGTCTTCTTCCTGTTTATAATCTTTTTCCAAAGCTTCTATTCTCTCAGAAAGTTGTGCCGATGATTTTTCTAATTCTTCTTCTAATTGTTCTTCTTTTAATTCCTCCAAGGCGATTTGGTGCGCTTCTTGTAGAAACGATTGAATTTTGGCTCGTAGTTTCTGATCATATTTTTCTACGGATTTTCGCCATACAAACGTATATTTGTTGGCATTCGCTTCTATTTTCGTACCATCCACAAAAATATGGTCGAGGTCGATAAATCCTTGTTCTACTAGTTGAAGGACAAATTGTTCAAATACAGAATCCATCATGTTTGACATACGAACACTACGAAAATCATTTATTGTGCGATGGTCAGGGGTTTGCAATCCCGCCAACCACATCATCGGAAGATTTTCTTTCACCATTTGCGCCATTTTCCGACTTGAATAAACGTTTTGAGTGTACGCATATAAAATCACTTTCAATAACATTTTAGGGTGATAGGGTGCACGACCCCCACCAACATAATGAGTATACAACACTTCATCCGGAATCGATTCCACCATTTCATCCACTAAACGGGCGACATGATTTTCAGGAATATACATTTCGATATCTAAAATGCTCATGACTTGACGATTGCAATAAGGTTGGAAAACTAGCTTTTTGCGTTTCTTGTTCTTTTGAACCTCTATTTTTTGAATACCCTCTAGAGTCATTTCTAATTGCGTGTTATAATTTTCTTGAATAGTCATTTGATTATTCATAAAAAATCGTCCTTTCTTTAGAATGTTTTTTGGTCAATTTCATTCTATAAAAAAGGACGATTTTTTTGTACCCTAAAAACAGAAAAAAGGGCTGAGCCGAAGGTCGATTCAATCGACTTTTCGGACAGCCCCTTTTTTTATAGCCTTTCTTTATAAATCAATTTTTTGCAGCCACAGTTCCTCCAAATGTCCGCAATAATGATCCCTTAATAATTGTTGCACTTCCCCCGCCGCCAATATTCTTCCTTCATGCAAAATAATGACGTCATCAGCCAACTGTTCCGCGAAAGCCAACATATGGGTTGAAAACAATACCGTTGCCCCCCGATTCCGTTCTTGGGCCATCATATCTTTCAATTGTGCAATCCAATAGGGATCAAGACCGTTCGTAGGCTCATCCATGATGATCAGCCCATCCCCTCCAATGAGACTCTGGGCCAGATTTAGGCGCTGGCGCATTCCCTTTGAAAAGGAAGAGACTTTCTGCTTTTTCACTTCAAAAAGTCCGACCTTTTTTAATATTTCATCTTGTTCCCCTTTTCCAACCTTTTTTAGTGAACCCAGGAGTCCCAGCACTTCTTGCGCCGTCAGCGTGGAAGGAAAATCCACATCATCCGGCATATAACGCACAAAGTCATCCTGATGCCAAATCAGTTCCCCATTCGTCGGCTTCTCCTGCTTTGTCAGCAGGCGAATCAGCGTGCTTTTCCCCGCACCGTTGCCTCCCGCGAGAGCGACGATGCGGCCTTTTCTAATGGTGAAATTGGCATCATGGATTCCCCGATTGTTCTTATAAATTTTCTGCAAATTTTTCGCTTCAACGATCATTTTTCAACACCAAGTTTCTTTAATTTGATGGTTGCCACAATGAGTGGAAGTGCAATCCATAACAACGTCACTGCCACAAACACTATTGTTCCAAACGCCGACTCATAAAAGGCGATCAAATCATAATAAGTCGGACCAAGAACCGCCGTCTGATGGGAAAGGAGGAAATATCCAAACCGCAGCCAATCTGCCGGATTGATATGCAGCATGACAATCGTGAGTTTTTGCAACACATGTCCAGGAACAACCGTGCCGACAGCCATAACCAAATATGATAGAAGCAATAATAACAATGCCCACACAACAAGGGAAATGGCAAGGGCATGCAGGCGGTTTTTCGCCAAACTTCCGAGCAATATGGCAATCGATGAGAAAATGAAAATCAAACCGAAAGCGATGATCAACAATTCAAAAGGAACTTTGACGCCGCCGAATAACCCTCCAAGGGTAAAAACCACCCCAAGGGCCAATAGGACTATAAATATGAAGGAACCGATCAGCGCAATAAATTTCCCCAATACATATTGGACAATTTTCATCGGATAGGTTTTCAATAAAGAAAACCAGCCGGATTCCACATCCCCCGCCACACTCATTCCTCCAATGGTGAGCGTGAACAGCGGCAATAAAAACAATAGCAAATTCAAAAAAGATGCCGTTTGTCTCGTAAATCCTTCAATATCCGGCAGTGCCAGCTGCTGAATCATGACGATGGCGACAAAAACGAAAATGAAGAGGATGGCCACCAGTTGCAGCCATCTGCTGCGGAGCATTTGTTTCCATTCCAATAAAATGAATTTGCCCAGCATCAGAAATGGATTCCCCATTGAAAATCGTCCAATTGTTCAAAGGAATACACTTCGCCTTCACCGTTCTCTTCCATGTATTGTTCCGCAGCATCTTTGGAAGGGAAGGCGAGCACGCCATAATTCATCGGTGTCCAATAGTCTTTGGAATAAACATAGGTTGCATCTTCCACAGGAAGCCATTCGTTGCCGTCAGCACTTTTTATATAAGCGGCACCCACTTCCGATTCCTCGACATCTTTCATAAATTCCACCAAACATCCCAAATCATCGAACACTTCATAATCCCCGTTTTTAAAGATCAGTTCCGCCGCATAATCTTCATGGGCAATCCCCATGTTGCACACTTTGCAAATATCCGTTTCCACATTGATTTCTTTCGGCTCATAGGCTTTTTCCGAGCAGCCGACTAAAAACAAGCTCAATGATAGAATGAAAATAAACGTTTTCCATTTCATATTAGGACACTCCTTCTCCAAATAGCGATGCATCCGATTGTAAGAATCAATCCAATGATGAGTTGAGGCAAATGGAATTGAAAATGGAAGGCTTTGTCCCTTTCAAATTGGGTTGCCGGTGTTTCATCCACCAACAGCTGTTTGGCGGTTTTATTGGTTTGTTGATCGATTTGATTCAATAAAACCACGCTCGGCGCTTCCACATAATATTGGTACACCGGTTTTCTCACCATCCACTGGCCAAAGCTTTGCAATGCCACATAGGACTCGTCCCCGATTCCATCATCGTCGATATCAATCCCTGCATAGTCATCGTAATAATTTTCCTGCAGCTGAATGCCTTTCACATCTGAACGGACATTCACCAAATTCCCTACAAAATAGTTTTTGACAACCTGGTTCGTGCCCGATTGAATGGATTCAATCGCCGTTTGATTCATTTGAAAAATATTGTCGGAAATCGTGACTCCATCGGATTTTTGAATGGAAAGGGCAACCCGGTTTCCTGAAACGGTATGTTTTTGTATTTCGATATTCTTGACCTCATATAGGGTGATTCCCGTCCCGTTAAACCCATTTTGATAGGAAATATCGTTATTGAATAGGCTTACATTTTCCGTCATCATGATCATAAAACCTGTCACATTTTTCCGGAACTTGTTTTCTGATGCTTCAGCATCTTCACTATACATAAAATGGGTTCCGTACCGGCTGTTTTCCACTCTATTGCCTTTTACGGTGATTCCCTTTGCGTTTTCAATGTAAATTCCGTCCTGCACTTTGGAAATTTTATTATGTTTGATGGACAGGTCGTAACTGTCATAGATGGCGATGCCGTTTCGTTTATTGGCAAAATCTTGATCATTACCCGTAACGGCAACTTGCCGGATATCGATTTGTTTGGAATTGTAGATTTCGACCCCGCTGTATACATGGTTCATTGATACGTTTGAGAGCTGAACATTTTCCGAATTTTTAATGAGAATCCCTGTTCCGGATGTGCGCAATTGCAAATTTTGAATGGACACATCCTTTGCCCCCGTAACCGCAATGACCGGTTCTTCTGGATTTTTGGGAAGAAGGATGACTTTCTCATCCCCAATCAATGTAATCCCCTTGGATATGGATACATTCCCTTCATATGTACCTGCCGGAAGATGAATCGTTGCCCCTTCCCCGGCATCATCGATGATTTGCTGCAAATCCATGTTGGCGTCCGCTTCATGGACAAAGGCTACAAAGCAAATCAAGAATACGAGGTGGCTTATTATATAACGCACGCTGATCAACTACTTTCAAACGGTATTGGGCCTTCCAGAAAACTCTAAAGACGGCCTTCACAATTTTTACTTTAGTTCTTTTTTCAATGATTTTTCAAGATGGATTTCATTAATGGTTATATCCATCGTGTGACATATTTTGCATGTTTTGCATATTTCCTTGTTGTTGCTGTTGTTGTTGTTCCGCTTGTTTTTTCAATTTAGCTTCGCGTCTTTCTTTTGCTTCTTGTTTTACGACATCAAGCGCTGTGATTTTGTAGCTAGGGTTATCTGCGATGAATTGATCTGCATCTTCTTTGTTTTTAAAGAATACGTAACCCCAGTTCATTGGAGATTTTAAATCTGTTTTTACGATCGTTGCATCATCCACAAGTACCCATTCCAATGTATTGTAATCACGCACATATTTTTGGTTCTTTTCATTGTGCGCCAACTCCGCGTTCAATAAGCAGCCGATATCATCATAGAAAGCAATCGTGCCATCTTCTTTGATCGCTTGACCGCTGAATTTTCCTAAATCATCTGTCACTTCATAAACTTTCATATTACACATTTCACATTTCGTATCGGCAGTCGGTTCTTCAAGGCGTGCATCCGGTTTGGATACGGTAACTTTCTCATCTTGTTTGTCTTTGCTTACTTCCGTTTGTTTTGTGTCGTCATTTGCATTTTTTGAATCGTTACTTGCGTCATCCGATTGTCCACAAGCAGCCAATGTGAACAAGGCGAGCAACATCATGAGTGTCAATAATTTCTTCATTCTGATAAGACTCCTTCCAAAATATTACTAGTATAAGTTCTACGCCTATTACTTTACTAAGAAGTTGTGAAAAAAGATGAAAGTGTCTGTTAAAAAAATGAGAAATAAAATTGGCAATTTTGTTGCATGCCCGTTTCATTCCAAACAAAAAGAGCGAACCGGAAAACTCAACGTTTTCCCAATTCGCTCTGCATTTACAATCAAACGAGGTGTCGGAAATGCCTTTTTCGCGCTTATATTTTAACCAAATTATATGATTCAATACATCCGTTTGATTACTGCAATCATCGGATTCCCAATGCCATTTTTGCGTAGCGGGACATCATATCTTTATTCCATGGCGGATTCCATACAATATTGACATCCACATCTTTGATTTCCGGAAGTTCGCTCAACACCGTTTTAATTTGATCCACAATGATTGGACCAAGCGGACAGCCCAATGAAGTCAGTGTCATGGTAATTTTGCATACACCTTCATCATCCATATCCACATCATATACCAAACCGAGATTGACAATATCGATTCCCAATTCAGGGTCAATGACGTTTTCCAAAGCACCAAGAATACTTTCTTTCATATCCGCATCCATTGCCATCAGCCATCGCTCCTTTCAATCCGAAAATGATAACTGTTCTCAATCATCATACTATACTAAAAATCAAAATACAAAAGTTTCGTCTTCTGTCAAATGTTTCGCAAGGAATTCTGTCACTTTCAGCATCCCTTCCCGATTCACTTTATGCCCCTGGTTTTCATCAATGATCAATTGCAAATGTTCCGGCTGTTGATAGTATGGACGGGCCTGTTCATAAAAATGTACCGCGTTTTCCATAGGAACGGTCACATCTTTTTTTCCATGCCAGAATATCACAGGGCGATTGTTTAATCGTTCCGGCGTTTTTGATATATCATATTCAGAAAGAGCGGTATGTATCTGTTCGATTTGCTCATCGCTCAAAGGAAGCGGAATCCCCGCTTTTTCAAACTCCGCCAGCTGATAATCCGCAAAGGCGTTGTATCCCGGTGCACCCATGCAAATGCCGGCCGCATCAATCCAATCATATTTCTTCAAACAGCCGCATGTTGTAATTCCGCCCATGCTTGTTCCTGCAATACCCAATTTTTTCGGTTGGAAACGGGACCGGATTTCATTGTATAACTCCCCAACCTCATGTATAGAATTCAATACGATGTTCCAAAATTGCAAATTCATTTTTTCTTCGGATAATCCCTCGCATCTGTCGCCATGCAATAGGGCATCCGGCAAAATCACGCGAACCCCTTTTTTCACTAGTTGATAGGCATAATGTAAGTTGTGTTCTTTCGCACTTGTAAATCCATGTAAAAAAATGAGAACGGGTGAACATTCATTCATTTCTTCATTATAAAAATGAATCAGCGGAATATCCTGCCATAATTCTTCATCTATTAACATTAACGCTTCACTCCTCAACAACTCTCTCTAATCAATTATGTTACCAAAAATTATAACTGGTGACAAAATTTTGACGAACTCCAATCGTCGCGATAAAATCGTAAAGACAGAAAGGGGACTTTCCATGAAACAACATCTAATTGTTTTGGACCTGGATGGCACTCTATTGACGGACAATCATACCATTTCGCCTAAAACAAAACAAACCTTGATGAAGGCGAAAGAAGCCGGCCATCTAATCATGATCGCCACAGGAAGACCATTCCGGGCGAGCAATATTTATTATCAGGAATTGGGATTAACCACTCCGATTGTCAATTTCAACGGAGCTTATATACATCATCCAAAAAATCCGTCTTGGCAGGCCATCCACTCCCCCATCGATATGCGGGTGGTGCACGACGTCATAGATTCAGTGGATAAATACCAGTATGAAAACTTAATTGCCGAAGTCATTGATGATGTGTATATACATGTGGAAGATCCGACGATGATGAACATTTTCAAAATGGGGGATCCTAAAGTGACCATCGGAAATTTGCGCGGCAACTTGAATGAAAATCCAACAAGTTTGCTCATCCACGCCAATGAAAACAACGTGCCTTTGATCCGCCGGCATTTGCAGGAGGTGCATGCGGAACTCATTGAACATCGGCGCTGGGGAGCACCTTTCAATATTATCGAAGTGGTGCGGAAAGGATTAAATAAAGCGGTCGGCGTTTCCCTCATTGCAAAAGATTTGGGCATCCCAAGGGACCGCATCATCGCCTTTGGGGATGAAGACAACGACTTGGAAATGATCGAATATGCCGGCATCGGGGTTGCAATGGGCAACGGCATCAACGAATTAAAAAGCATCGCCAACGAAGTGACCGGAACAAACAATGAAGATGGCATTGCAAATTTCTTATCAGAAAGATTAAAATTATCATAACATGATTCCATCATGAGGCACCCTTCCTTACCAATTTTTGAGAAGGGTGTAATAATTTTATAAAGGATGGAAAGGAGAGTAAAATGATTCTATTCACAGATAGCGCGAGCGATTTGCCAAAAGCTTATTATGATGAGCATAATGTGGTCTTTTTCCCGCTGAGAGTCCACCTCAATGATACAGAATATGATGATGTCATCGGCATTGATCCAAAAGAAGTTTACGATGAAATGAGAAAAGGCGCTGCACCAAAAACTTCACAAGTATCGCCTGAAATGTTCTACAATACCTTCGAAAAATACGCCCAAAGCGGTGAAGAAGGGGTTTATATCAGCTTTTCTTCCCAACTGTCCGGCACTTACAACACGGCTGTCATGATTGCCGAACAATTGCAGGAAAAGTATCCGGATTTCAAATTAAAAATCATTGATACGAAATGCGCTTCCCTTGGACAAGGCCTTGTTGTGAAAAAAGCCGTAGAATTGAGAGATGCTGGAGTCCCTTTCGATGAGCTCGTTGAAAAAGTGGAACATTACGCAAAACATATGCAACATATTTTCACCGTGGAAAATCTGGATTATTTGGCAAGAGGAGGGCGCATTTCAAAATCAAGCGCGTTTTTCGGCGGCTTATTGAGCATCAAGCCCATCCTGCATGTGGAGGACGGGAAGCTCATTCCCCTTGAAAAAATAAGAGGAAGAAAAAAAGCCCTTGCCCGGATGGTTGACATCATGGCGGAACGCGGCGGAGATTTTTCGGATAAAATCGTCGGAATCTCCCACGGGGATGATTTGGACACGGTGGAAGAAGTGAAAAAGTTGATTGAAGACAAGCTCCGTCCGAAAGGCTTTGATGTCACGATGGTGGGCGCTGTGATTGGTTCCCATTCCGGCCCTGGCACATTGGCGATCTTCTTTACGGATAAAGATTATCAGGAATAAATGTTTAAAGCACCTTCCCTGATTGACGAAGGTGCTTTTGATTTTGTGCTATATTCAACAATATCCACGCTGAATGTGTCCATATCGACCATTTTTGTGACAATATCCTCTGATTTTGTGGACATCATGACCGTTGTCCATTATTTACTCTTGATCGGCTCCTTCGCCAACAGCTCGATTTCATGCAATTCAGTAGGATTTTCAAAATCGATGCTGTAATTTTTCACCCGCTTGTTCACCGGAACGATTTCATAGCTGAACTGAAGGGGAATCACCGGCGCTTTTTCCGCCATATATTGCTGCCAAATGCGGAACTGCTCCGCGCGGTAAGATTGGTCAAAGGCTTCCGGTGAATCGATTTTTTGGATCGTTTCTTCTAAAAACTCAGAAGTAAACCGGCTAAAATTAAAGGCATCGGATTTGCCGTACAATCCGGATGGCGAAGGGTTTGTCCCCGTTCCCCATGCCGCCATAAAGACATGGATTTCCGGATCATCGGCCTCCACTTTATCGTAAAAAGCATTCACTTCAATCGGCCTTCCTGTTGTTAAAGTGACGTTCAAACCGACATCCCGCCAGTTTTGCAAATAGTAAGCGGCAATTTCATCCTGGATCGTATCCCCCGCCATTGTGGCAAATTTGATTTCCAGCTTATTCCCTTTTGGATCTTCCCGGAAACCGTCTCCATCAATATCGATGTAGCCTGCTTTGTCCAAAATCTTTTTTGCCTTTTCGGGATTATACGTATATCCTTTCAAGGTTGCATCATGGTAGGTTTTAAAGGCTGGCGGAATCAATGAATTGGCCCGTTGCCTGAAATTGAAAAAAAGCACTTCGCTAACCGCTTCCACGTCCAACGCGTACCCCATCGCCTGCCGTAAAGCCTGATCCCCCACCGGCGTCGAATTTAAATCGGTCACCACTTCCCGCTTTTTCGGATCCCATTTTCCCAGCTTGAATCCCAGGTAAGAATAATATAATTCCGGACGCCCCAAAATCTCGATGTTGTCATATTTTTGGATTTCTGGCCATTTGGTTGCGGTGAATCCCGACACAATATCATACTTTCCGGAGCCGATCGCGACAGATACGGAACTGGATGGAACAACTTCCACAAAGACGCCGTCCAGCTTCGGTTCGCCTTTCCAATAGTACGGATTTTTCACGAATTGCACCGATTCGCCGGGAACGATTTTATGAAATTTGAATGGCCCGAGGGTCACGGGGTTTTTCCGCACGGCGTCGCTTTCAATCAGCTTCTTTACAGGAATGCCTTTCAGCTGGTGGCTGGGCGCCGCATAGGTCCATAAACCGTCCCCGCCGGAAAATATGGCAGGCGACAACTTTTTGAACCGGATTTCCAATGTGCGCTCATCAATTTTCCGGATGCCGGAGATGGTTTTCGCTTTTCCTTCGTGATATTCTTCCACCCCGATGATATTCTTGAATTCCGTATCATAGCGGACGCCCGTATAATCCGGATGGGCAATGATTTCATAAGGCAGAATCAAATCTTCTATTTTCAGCGGCTCCCCATCGGACCACCGGACACCTTCCCGGATGGTGATGGTCACTTTATTCTCCTTTTGGTTCACATCCATGGAAGCGATGCCTTCATCATTGATCAAAAAATCGCCGTCCATTTCAAAAATGGCGTTTGAGGCATAGCTCATAATCGCGCCATCATAGCGGTTTTCATATAGTTCCGCCAAAAACACCCCTTGGAAAGGTTCATCTTTGACAATCCCTACTTTTAAGATGCCTCCTTTGATGGGTGTCCCTTCATTTGTGACGGAAGTTGGGAGCGTCACGTTTTTTGAAAAGGCATTTGAACCCGTCAGTGCTGTGATCAGTAAGACTGCGATGCAGAGTGAAATGATTCGTCTCATGATGTCCTCCCTTGATGCTGTTATATTCCATTAGCCCAACCGCTGCTTCACATCCACGGATCTCCTTAATGCTTGGCCGATATAGTTGATGGCGAGCATCATGAATAATATCAATAGGGATGCCGGAAGCCATACCCACCAATATTGTTGCAACACGGCCGGATTGTTCGCATAGCTCACCAATGTGCCCAATGAAGGGGTGGTTGGCGGCAGACCGAATCCCAAATAAGAAAGACCCGTTTCAATCCCCACGTTTCCCGCAAAGTTCAACGTCATCTCGACAATCAACAAAGAACTTAAATTTGGCGCCACTTCCCTCCGGATGATGGCAAAATCGCCCGTTCCCAACGTTTTTGATGCGCTCACATAATCCCTTTTGCTTTCGGACAACGCCTTTGAACGGACAAGCCTCGCCGTCCCTGTCCATAAAAACAGGCTCATAATCAAAATGAACGTTGTGACCGAATACTTTGGCACAAGGGTCACAAAAACGATGATGAACAATAATGAAGGAATCGTAACGAAGAAATCGATGATCCTCATGATGATATAATCGACCCAGCCGCCGAAATAACCGCAAATGAGCCCCACAACAATCCCGATCAAACCGGTGATCAGCGTGATGGCAAGGGCGATGAAAATGGAGTTTCTGGCCCCGATGATGAGCTGCCCTAAAATATCTTTGCCGCCCTGGTCCGCACCCAACAAATACTTTTCCCCCGGCGGACTGTAACGGTCATACAAATTGATGCGCATCAACTGCTCCTGATCGATGAAGAGAGAGGCAATAAAAACAAATAGAATGAAGAATACTAATAACATGAATGAAGTCATCGCGATACGATCCTTCTGAAACTCCCGAAATACCACCTGCATGCCTCGGGCGCGCCCTTTTTTGCGATATCGTTTCTTCTTACGTCTCATTGTTCCACCATCCCCTCCTCTCTATTCAATACGAATGCGGGGGTCCACAATGCTTAAAATGATGTCGGAAAGCAGACTTCCAAGCAAAGTCAAAAATCCGTAGAGCATGACCAAAGCGCAAATGACGCTGTAATCCCTTGAAGCGATGGAACTGACAAACAACTGTCCCATCCCCGGATAGCCGAAGATCGTTTCAATAAAAATGGAGCCGCCCAAAAGCCCGGTGATGGTAAACCCCAAAAAAGCGGCAATCGGAATAAAAGAATTTCTAAAAATATGCTTCGTATAGATTTTTCTCATCGGTACCCCTTTGCTTCTTGCGGTTCGTACATAATCCATCGTTTTGGCATCGATAATTTCCGAACGCAAATACTGGATCACCCCGGTTGTCCCTAAAATGGCATAGGTGATTGCCGGCAGAAGGATGTGGTAGAATCGGTTCCATATGTACTGGATGGTTCCTGGTTCCACTTCAATGTCCACGCTTCCGCCCGTCGGAAACCATTGCAATTTGTAGCCGAAAATATATAAAAACAATAAGGAGAGCACAAAAGTCGGAATGGCATAAGTGATGAAACTGTAGAACACGATGGTTTTATCCAACCTCGATTGTTGGTACCTTCCCGCCAAAATCCCCAATGGAATGGCGATCAGATACAATAAAATGACGCTGACAAAAGACAGCCAAAAAGTGTTCAACGCCCGCTCTCCAATGAGGGAAGCCACATCCCGCTGAAAGGTGTAGCTCTTGCCGAAATCCCCCTGCAGCGCATTTTTCACCCACCGGATGTATTGCACCGGCAACGGATCGTTCAATCCCAATTCTTCCTTCAATTCTTCAATCCGCGCAGGATCCGTTTCCGGCGTAATCATGCCAGTGAACGGGTCCCCCGGCATCATCTTCGCCATCCCAAACACGAGGATGCTCAGTGCAATCAATTGGGGAATCATCAGGAGGAGACGCCTTATAATCGTTTTCCACATTGTCCCGACCTCCCTTGAATATGAAATTCCATACTCATACAATTTCTTTTTTGCTTGAAGCGGAAACGTAATGGGTATCCGAAAGGGGAATCAGGTCATACACTCGTCCATTTTCATCAAAGGCTTTATGGATATGCTTTTCATACACTTTTTCAAAGGCTTGTCGGGCGGATTTCCGTTTTTCCCTTCCGACCGGTGTTGATGCCGGTATGGATGAAAGTAGCCGTTTGGTGTATAGATGTTTCGGATTTTCGTATATATCCTCCTTCGTGCCGCATTCCACAAACCTTCCTTTATACATGATGTAAATATAGTCGCACATATGCTTTACGACCCCTAAATCGTGGGAGATGAACAAATAGGTCAATCCGAATTCCTTCTGCACATCTTTCATAAAATTTAACACTTGTGCTTGTACGGATAGATCAAGGGCGGAAACCGGCTCATCGGCAATGATCAGTTTCGGGTTCGTGGCAAGGGCCCGTGCGATATTGATGCGCTGCTTTTGCCCTCCTGAAAATTCGTGCGGGTATTTCTCTTTCGAATCGGCGGGCATCCCCACAATTTCAAGGAGTTCATCGATTTTCTTCATTTCTTCCCTTGGCGGCAAATGCAAAAAATTCCGGATCGGTTCTGCAAGGATATCCGCGATCCGTTTTCTCGGATTTAAGCTGGAATGGGAATCCTGGAAAATCATCTGCACTTCCCGGTGAAAATGGGAGGTGCGCGATTTCCGATCCTTCGTCACATCTTCCCCTTCAAAAAGGATTTTTCCTGATGTAATTTTCTCAAGGCCGATCAGCGCTTTTCCCGTCGTCGACTTCCCGCAGCCCGACTCCCCCACAAGCCCGTACGTTTTTCCCTGTTCAAACTCCATATCAATCCCGTCCACCGCATACACCCAATCGATGACGGAATTAAAAAATCCCCCACGGATCGGATAATGCACTTTTAAATCAACGACTTGCATGAAGCTCAATCAGCTTCCCCCTTTTCATCACGGAAACGGAAATACTTCCAGCACGTACATTTGACGAAATGGTCCTTTGAAATTTTGTGAAACTTCGGCTGTTCTTCATGGGCTTCTTTTGGAATCCATGGAATGCGATGGGAAAATCTGCATCCGCTTCTCGGCAAATTGATCAAAGAGGGTACGATTCCTTCAATGACATGGAGGCGTTTCTTTGTGGAGTGAAGTTGCGGCATGGAGTGGAATAATAATCTTGTATATGGATGTCTCGGATTGGAGAACAACTTCTGCACCGGCGCTTCTTCAATGATTTCTCCCGCATACATCACCATCACCCGGTCGGCCATTTCCGCAACCACCCCCAAATCATGGGTGATTAAAATAATGCCTGCACCGGTTTCTTTTTGCAGCTCCTTCAACAAATCCAATATTTGTGCCTGAATCGTGACATCCAAAGCAGTTGTCGGTTCATCGGCAATGATGATTTTCGGTTTGCAAGAGATGGCGATCGCAATCATCACCCGCTGCCGCATTCCCCCGGACAGCTGGTGGGGAAATTGTCTGGCCGTCTGTTCCGGCCGATGGATGCCGACTTGCTTCAACAATTGCAAAACTCTCTCTTCCCGTTCCACTTTTGACAATTCCGTATGATAGGTCAACGCTTCTTCGATTTGATCGCCAATTCGCATCAACGGATTCAAAGCGGACAAAGGATCCTGGAAAATCATCGCGATTTCCGCCCCACGGATATGGTCCATTTCCTCTTCGGACAATTCCAACAGATTGCGCTCCCCGTAAAGGATTTCTCCCGTCACCCGCACATTCCGCCCGTGATGGAGCCCGATGATGGAAGTGGCCAGGGTGCTTTTCCCGCAGCCAGACTCCCCGACGATGGCAAGAATTTCGTTGTTTTTTAACGTGAAGGAAACCCCATCCACCGCATCGTAAAATGCGTCATTTATCCGGAATCCGACATGCAAATTTCGGACGGCCAACAAGTCCATTGGGAAATTCCCCTTTCCCTTGCAATCGATGTTAATGAATTGTATGAATCGAAGTGGAAAATCATTAACTTGGGCAACCGGTTACAAGGGGAAAATTGAATGGCCATCCCCCTAAACACACCAGATTTTTCCACCCTAATACAAAAGCATCTTTTCCGGAAAAAATAAAACAGCGAAAACCCAACCATTTGGATTTCGCTGTTTTATTTCATTTCAATTATTCCGCTTTAGAGCGTTGACGTTTTCCCCGTTTGATCAATGCCACGACAAAGGCGATGAAAATAATATAAACAAATGCCAATGCGATGATATATGAAATATTGATGCCTTGTTCATCAATCACTTGATAAATTTCAACAACTTCCCGATCCTGGACAATTCTGAAAATGCCGTCATCGCCTTCGCGGAATATTTCACCTTCCAAAGTTCCTCGGATTTCTTTATTCTCGCCGACCAGCTCTTTTGGAATTTCAATTTTCTTTCTTTCGCTTGTATTGTTGATGACGACGATCCAATTTTCTTTATCGGATTTGCGTTGGAAAACGATTAATCCACTGTCGTTCTGAATGAGATTAAACTCCCCTTTGCGGAGGGTTTCCGATTGATTTCTCAATGTTTGAATATCTTCAATATAACCTTTCAGTTCTGTATCCGTTTTAAAATTATAAAGTTGGTGCGCTTCCGGACCCGCCTTTCCGTTCATGGCGATTTCCGTACCATACTGCATGACAGGTACCCCCGGCAAAAGCAAAGCCGCACCCAATACCATTTTCAACCGTGTCGGAGGATAAATTTCAGCAGTATATAAAAAGCGGTCCGAATTGATATGATCGATCATGATTTGCGCAGGGATGTCCGTTTCCCCCTTGGCGAACGCATTGAAATATTTCATTAAATCCGCCGTATCTTCATCCACATTTTTGAATGCATAACGGAAAATATCGCTCACTTCATTGAAATATTCCGCATCAAAATGTGCATCGCTTTCACTGTTGGAAATCACATAAATCGACTCATCGATGGATTTGATGGCATCAATCATTTCGTTCAAAAAGTCTGTATCCGCATCTTCCATATTGGTTAAGCGGACACCATCCAACCCGTATGTGGAAATGAAATCAACAACCGCATCAATCAATGCCTGTTGCACTTCTTCATTATCCAAATCCCAGCGAACTTTTCCATCCGCTTTCTCCAAAATCCAGGAAGCTTTGGATGGATCCTTCGCCCACTCATGATTTTCGCTCACATTGGAAAGCGGGAAATCCACCATGACGGACATGTCATTGTCTTTCACGAATTGGATCAACTTCTTGAATTCATCTTCCGTGCCAAAGTTTGGCTCTATTTCACGGTAGCTTGTCACTGATGAACCATTATAAGTTTCCGTTGCAAAGACCGGTCCAAGGGAAAGGATGGAAAATCCCATATCTTTGATTTGGGAAAATTTATCTATGATTCCTTGGAAATCCCCTCCGGCAAACTTCTCTACATCTTTCGGATCGGTTTTTGAGCTGTCATCATTGCTGTTCGTGGCGTTAAAATACCGGTCAACCAATACATCGTATATACTTTCATCAGCAATTGAGCGCTTCTCTTCCGCGCTTGCTACTGGCGTCAATAAACTTGCGGACAATAATGTAGCCATTGCTGTCGTTTGAATCCATTTCTTGAGTTTCAAAATAATCCCTCTCCTTTAAAACCAATCAACGACATTTTACCAAAAATGTGGACACTGCTCTCCATAATTAAGAAAAGTTTTATCAATTCCGCTTGTATATTTGACGAAATTGTGACAAATAATCACGGCCATTTCCCGTGCCCGCCTTGCTCTTCCTCCAATTCATCCCATTCTTCCTTCCGGGTATGCACCGGGTTTTGCAAAAAAGCGAAAACAAGGAAAAATATCATCAGACAAGCGGTGAATACAAGCATGAAAATTGAAATCATCATCCATTCCCCTTCATTTTCTCAGTTGAATTCATTTTAGAGGAATTGAGAAAGAATTTCTATTACTTCCGCTCCATTTCTTGCGCAACGACCAAAGATTCCAATAAAAAACGCAAAGTACGAATCCTTGTACTTTGCGAATCGCAATCATTTAAGCTAAGAAGTTCATACCCATCGGCAATTTGAATCCGTAGAATAATGTCAAAAATAAGAAAATGACAAACAGAATCCAAAATGCAGTCGCTGATTTCCCTTTGGATTGGCGGACAAGCACCATTTCCATCATACTGATCACCAAAATGCCCAAAATGAGCTTAATGCCATAGTTCATGCCTTGGCCGTAATCCATCGCTTCAATAAATAAAGCGCCGCCCGTGATAATGATTAAAATATAGAATAGACGCAATGCCATATGTAACCCTTTATTCGGTTTGATGGCCCCAATAAGGAACAAGATGATTCCGATAAACCATGTTGTAATGTGTAAATGTGTCGAGCTAGTCAAAAAATCCATTAATTCCCCCACCTCTTGTTCATTTTTCATTCATTGTCCATGCTATCATGGGATTTAGTTTAATTCAAATATAATAACCTTTATTACTTGGAAGTCATTTTAATATATAGAAAAAAGAACCCGCAAGTTTTTTGCATTTTATTGCAAATATTTACGGGTTCTTCCATTCATTTTAGCGAAATTCAAAGGTTTTTATTCAAAACGGTTTGTCAATGTACCGATTCCTTCAATGGAGATTCTCACGACATCCCCGGATTTTAAGAACTGTGGAGGATTCATGCCTTTCCCGACCCCTTTAGGCGTTCCCGTCAAAATGACATCGCCGGGCTCCAACGTTACATGATGGGAGATGATGGAAATCAATCGATCGATCGGGAACATCATATCTGCGGTATTTCCGTTTTGCCGCACTTCCCCATTCACCTTTGTCACGATCGTCAAATTTTGAGGATTTGGAATTTCATCTTTCGTCACAATGTAAGGGCCCATCGGACAAGTGGCATCCAAACTTTTGCCCAAGAAATATTGTTGATGGCGCTCTTGAACATCACGGGCTGTTAGATCATTGGCGATCGTATAGCCGAAAATATAATCATAGGCCAAATTGACAGGAATGTTTCTGCCAACTTTTCCGATGATCACCGCCAGCTCCCCTTCGTAGTCAAGGGAGTCGGTTTTGTCCGCATGGATGGACAGCACTTGATTGTCAGCCGCAATCGCTGTCGGAGATTTTGTGAAAATGACCAAATCGGACGGAGCAGCTTCTCCTCCCATTTCCTTTGCATGTTCATCATAGTTTTTCGCCACACAAATAATATTTTTTGGGGTTCTTGGGATCGGCGACAACCATTCAATCTCGCTGAAAGATAATTTGAACTTATCCGGTTTGTCCGATTTTTCCGCTACTTCCACCAATCTGCGGATCTTCTCAACAAAATCATACCCCAATGCAACGCCTTCAATAATCGTTTGCGGGAAGGATGGGAACACTTCAAGGGATTCCTGGATCGCCAATACATCCCAAACGGCTTCTTCTTTTTTTACTTTTGGACCAAATTTCAATTGATTATTGAATTTAAAGGATAGAATCTTCATCAGTAATAGCCCCTTTTCATTTTCACAAATTATTTCTGATATTAATAACAATATTACATGAAAAAAACCGTTATTGCTCCATTTTCTTTAACGTTTTTCCGTACGTCATCCGTTTGACCAGGTATTCCAGCGGACCTTGCCGGAACTTGATGAACCATAGCTCGGCAAAGGCGGCTTGAATCACATAAATGCTGATGGCAATCACTATTCCCATCAAGACATCCACTTTGCCGTAAAGGCCGAAACCGTAATTGTAGAACAACAACGTACAAATGACGGACTGCATGAGATAAAGGGTCAAGGACATGCGGCCCGCTTTGGCGATCGGGCTTAACAGCTTCGGAAGGAATGGGATGAGGCAAAGGAGCACAATGGCTGATGCATATCCGATTGCGACAATCGGTCCTCCCATATAAACCCGGACATATTCCCATAAGTAAGTCCGCGTTGTATGGAATGGATAGCTTTTTAAAAACAGCCCCCCCGCAATGCAAACAATGGCAAGGATAATCCATCTCCCTTTCAACTCTTTTGCCCTTTCCACCAGGCGCCATTTTGCCGCTGCCGCTCCGACCAACATATATGGAAGGATTGTAAACATGGCACTGATCCACATTGACGGAGACATTTGGATCGCCAAATCATTTAGGCGCTGCATGAATGCATCTTTCCATGTCCCGATTCCGTAGGCAGTAATGGCATCTTCTATCGCACTTATATCGACAAACGTTTCATACTCATCATTGGCAATCTCCGCCATCGCATAAACGGAAATGATCAATGTATGGAAAAGTCCATTCAAAACCAATGCAATGGAAAGCATCCAGCCGCTATTCAATCTCAGCAGCAAAATCAGAAAAAAGCCGCAAACCGCATACATCGTAATGATGTCGCCCCACCAAAGGAGAAAGGCATGCAGCAAACCGATGATGAGCAGCACAAGGAGGCGCTTCAATGCAAACGGATAAAAATTCGTCCCCGTCCGTTCCGCTTTCATGTACTGCATCGCCAAGCCGTAGCCGAACAGCATGGAAAACAAAGGATAAAAGCTTCCTTGCACATATATATCAAGCAATTGATAGTTCAGTTGATCATGAATGTCCGTGAACCAACTGTTCAAATCATGGACATGGGGAAGCGGTTGGGAAAAGGCGAACATGTTGACAAGCAAAATGCCGAGCAGACTCACTCCCCGCATAATATCGAGGGTATGGATTCTTTCGTTTAACGTCGTTGGTTGAAACATTTCATTCGACCTCCTAAATACAATTAAACTACCATTTTCCTAAATAACTTACAAGAAAAATTGACGAATGATGTTTCAAACCAGCGACCCCAATTGCACCTCTTTCCCGGCATCGAACAAGTAGAGCATCTTTTCATCCACTTTGATGCGCAGAATCTTTTCGACCGCTTCCGTATAAAGTCGGATTTGTACCCCATAGCGTTTCGTCATTTCACGGATCAGCGCCTTTTCTTCCTCAAAGGAAGGCAAAATTTTATCCGTTTTGTAATCAAGAAGCACCCATCTTCCATCCTCATCCAGCATCAGGCAATCGACAATCCCCTGAATGATTTGGGAATCGCCGTCCGCATCTTTCACGCTTAATGTGAACGGCACTTCCCGGTACAATTTTTGCGCATGGCTGAACCGCTGTCCGATTGGAGTCTGGAAGAAATGCAACAGTTTTTCCAGCTCGATTGCTTTCCGTTCTTCTTCCGTAATCAATTGTTTATTGGCAAGCCCATCAAGGAATTGCTGCGCTTCCTCCATGTTTTCAAACCCTTGCTGCGGCACATGTTGCATCACCGTGTGCATCGCTGTCCCGATTTCCGTCGCCGTCAGCTGTTTTTCTTCCATAAACAATGGCCGCTTCACAAGGGATTTACCGCGTTTTTTTAAGATGAGCTTCATGATCTCCGCATCCTGCTCTTCATCCTGCCGCAAGTTTTCAATGCGCTTCATTTCGGATACGCTTGTTTTCGATTTTTTCTTCGTCGCCCATTCAAACGGGTATGCGTAAGTAAATCGGCGGTTGAGCTCTTGCAGCAAGTGTTCATCCACTTCTTCCATTTGTCCGTTGGTTGCCGACTCTTCCGCTTCCAACGGTTTTTTCAGGAACGTTTCATTGGAGATGACACTCACTTTCCAGGTGGACGGATGCGGTATCGGCATGTATTCTTCATCACTGAATTCTTTAAAAGCCTCATGTCTGCTGATGGCTGGACCGATCCAATCAAGGTAACTTTTTGCTCCCGCCCTTACATAGTCCGGCAGCATCTCATTGTGGGGCAAGCTTTGCATTTCACACCAACTGTGTTTCGTTTTCTCCCAATCTTTCACGGAGCCGACGAGAATGAGACGCTCTTTCGCCCGGGTCATCGCCACATATAAAATCCGCATTTCCTCAGCAATCATTTCCAATCTTTTCTTTTCCTTCATGGCCAAGAACGGCAATGAAGTGTACATGATCCGGTTGTCCGGGTCGATCGCTTTCACTGCAAGACCGTAAGTTTGATCAAATAGATACGGTTCGTTGAAATCCTTCAGATTGAATTTGTTGCCCAGTCCCGCCACAAATACAACGGGATATTCAAGCCCTTTGGATGAGTGGATGGTCACTAAACGGACCACATCATCCTTTTCTCCAATGGCTTTGGCGATGCCCAAATCTTCTCCGCGGGCTTTCATTCGGTCGATGAACCGCAAAAAGCGGAACAAACCGCGGTAAGAAGATTTTTCGAAAGTCAATGCCCGGTCATGGAGGGCACGCAAATTGGCTTGTCTCTGTTTGCCGTTGGACATGGCGCCAACCATTTCATAGTAATGGGTGTCCAAATAAATTTTCCAAATCAAATCGGAAAGGCTGCCTCGCCGTGCCATATCCCTCCACGTATCAAGCTGCCGCAGAAACTTCTCAAGTTTGGATTGGGTTTGGGCTTCAAGTCCTGAATGGCCCTGTTCAACAAATTTTTTGACCGCCTCGTAAAAAGGCGCGTTCTTTTCGGTTAAACGGATCAGCGCCAATTCATTTTCCGTAAGCCCCACAAATGGCGCCCTTAAAACCGATGCCAATGGAATATCCTGATACGGGTTGTCGATGACTTTCAACAAATTCATCATGATCATGACTTCCAAAGCATCGAAATACCCTTTCGAGCTTTCCGCATATAACGGGATATTGGCCGCCTTGAATTCCTCGATGATATCGTTTGACCACGTCATGGAACGCATCAAAATGACGATGTCGCTGTAACGCAACGGGCGGGTTCTTTTCGCCGGGTCTTTTTGTTTCGTATCATAAACGGTCGCCCCGGCCTCCATCAATTCTTTGATGCGCTGAATGATGTAGCGGGCTTCCTGCTGGGATTTTTTCATCTCTTCTTCCAAGATGGCTTCCAAATCCTCTTCCTCGTCACTTCCGGATGAAGCATCGGGCTGTTCTTCGTGGATGATGGCCAATTCCACCGGCACTTCTTCCTCATTGTACGGCGCGCCCGGTTTCAAAGCCGCCTTCTCGTCGTAAGTGATTTCCCCGACCTTTTCGCCCATCACCTGCTCAAAGATGCAGTTCGTTGCGTGGAGGACTTCCTTCCGGCTGCGGAAGTTGGCATTCAAATCGATTTTTAAACCGCTTGTTTTCGGCTCTTCCTCAAAGGTTAAATACTTATGTAAAAAGAGCATCGGTTCCGCCAGACGGAAACGGTAAATGGACTGCTTCACATCCCCGACCATGAACATGTTGCCATTGCTTTCATCGCCGCGTTTCACCAGTTGCAAAATCGTTTCTTGCAACATGTTCGTATCCTGATATTCATCCACGAGCACTTCTTTGAACCGCTTTTGAAATTCCAACGCGACAGGAGACGGCTTGATCTGTCCATCCTCTTCCACCGTCAATATTTCCAGGGCGAAATGTTCCAAATCCGAAAAATCCATGATGCCTTTTTCCAGCTTTGCCTGCTTAAATTTCTCGCCAAATTTCAGAGTGAGTTCGACCAATGTTTCGATTGCCGGTGCCATGAGGCGGATTTCTTCAATGAGCCGCTCCGGCTTTCTTGCAAAATACGTTTCCTGGATTTTTTTTACGACCTCTTTCGCCTTATTCCGTTTATCCTGCGCTTTCTTCTTCAATTCCTCATCGCAGGAATCTTTCGCCACCCGGGCAAGGGTCTCCCATTTCAACGTTGTAAAGAAATCGTACGCTTCTTGCCAGGAAGAACGGATGCGCCGCAACGCCTCCTGAATGAGCGCCAAATCCAATTCCACCGTCGCCCCATAGGGGTACGGACCATCCGGCATCAAAGCATATTTTCTGACCGACAAGAGATGAGACTTTGCTTCCTCCAACTGAAATTCAATGGCATTTTTCACATGTCCGATGAAAGGCAACTCATCCACCGTGATGTAATCCGGAAGCCGGTATTGCTCCACAAGGGATTGTAGCCATTTTTTCGGTTCCGGATGCACCATTGCATTGTCATACAACTGTTCGATGAGCTTTTCAATTTCCTGGTCATCCCGGTCGGAGGTGAAACTGTCCACCAACCGGTAAATGCGGTTCACGTCCGAGTCCTCTTCCGCACTGTAGGCTTCTTCCATGACGTCTTTTATCACATCATCCCGCAATAAAGAGATTTCCCCTTCGCTGGCAATGCGGAATCCCGGATCAATGTCAATCATGTATGCATATTGCCGAACGATGGATAAACAAAAGGAGTGCAATGTGGAAATTTGCGCTTTATTGACAAGGCTCAACTGCTTCCGCAAATGGGCATTATGCGGATTCTTCGCAATTTCCTTTTCCAAGGCACCGGCGAGTCGATGGCGCATTTCCGCTGCTGCGGCGTTTGTAAAGGTCACGACGAGCAGTTCGTCCACATCAATCGGATTTTCCTTCGAGATGACTTTTTCAATCATCCGGTTGACCAGCACCGCCGTTTTCCCTGAACCGGCTGCAGCGGAAACGAGAATGTCCTGCCCCGTCGCCCAAATGGCTTTCCATTGTTCGTCAGTCCATGTGGCGTCCTTTGGTTTAGAAGGAATCGGATTCATCAACATTCAACTCCTTTCGAATTTTATCAATCACGTTCGGCAGCTTGTCCGCCTGCAACCGCAGATATTCGCCTTCCGTCGGGTCGAATTGGCACACCGACTTGAACTGGCAATAATCACAGGCCGTTTTGTTTTTCAACTTAAACGGCCGGATGGAGGTGTCACCGCTTAAAATGGATTCCCCCGCTTCCTGGTGTTTTTTGCGGACAAATCGGCGCAAATCCTGCATCGCATCAGGAGGGACCACTTTCGAAGTTTTGGCAAATTCCTGCTTTTTCGTAATGGATACCGGAATGATGATTGACTTGCCATCCTCTTCCAAACGTTCATCCATTGCCATCACAGCCTCCTGGTCTTCCGCCAGCAGCCCTCTCATTTTGAACATTTTCAGCCGTTCTTCTTCGACCTGCATTTCATTTAATTCTTTCTCGATTTTTAATAGCGGATTTTGCACATGGACGTAGAGCACTCCTGCCGGCAATGCCGATTCTTTCAACAAGATGAACGAGTTTTCCACCGCCACATCCAAATACGTCAACAATTGCAAAGATAGGCCGTAGTACACTTCATTCAAATCCAAATCTTTGCCCGATGATTTATAATCGATGACGCGCAAATACGTTTTGTCCCCCACTTTTGCATAGTCAATCCGGTCGATGCGGCCGCGCAATTGCATTCTTCGTCCGCTTCTTAACGGAATTTCCAATGGCGGCAATTGTTCTTTCGGACCAAAAGAAGCTTCCACGGCAACCGGTTTGAAAAATGAACTTTTCGCATGATGCGTCAAGGCGACCATCGTTTTTTCGATGATGCGCATGAGTTTCCGCTGAATGTAGCGGTAACGGGAACTGCTTAATAAGATTTGGTGGGAGAAGGCCGGCACAATCCGTTCCACCGCCTCACGGGCAAGATATGCGCATTGTTCCCGCGTCAATTTATTCCATGGCAAATTCAAACGGTTCGTTTCCATGGAAATCCATTTCAATGCTTCATGGAACAAGTCCCCCATTTCAAAGGTTTCCAGCCGGAACTCCGGCCGCTGTTCCAAGCGGAGGCCATAAGTTGCAAAATGGGCAAATGGACAGCTGAAATATTTTTCAATGCGCGACACGCTGGAAGTCAATTCATCCCCGTACAATGCTTCCGTCAACGGCTTTTGCAACGGTTCCGAAACATTTTTCTGTTTGAGCGGCTTCATCACAAGGTCAAGCACCGGTTTCCATTCTTCGCTCCGTTCATAAAATGCCTTCAACGCTTGCCATTCCGGTGCCAGTTCCTCCGATTCCGCCTGCTTCAACTGGGTCATCAGGTAGGCAAGGGAAGTTCTCGGATGGCGCAAATATGAAAGCACATGGGACCGATCCCACTCTTCAATCGGATCGACGAAAATCCGTTGTTGAGGCAGCGTGCTTTCACCATCCACTTCAAACAAATTGAGCAACCGCTGAACATATAGGGATGGCAATAGCGCCTTGCTTTCCTCGTCGCTGCTTGAATAAGTCACATACAACCGGTCCGTCGGAGAAGAAAAGGCACGGTAAATGTAGAAGTTTTCTTCCATTAAACGGTGTTTCGAAGTTGGGAACAATTCCATATCAATGCTTGAAAACCATTCCCGATCCGAGTCGTTCATCAGCCCTTCATAGTCGATCCGCATCGGATACACCCCGTCATTCACGCCGATGACGAACACGACTTTCATATTGTCAAAGCGGGAAAACTCCAATTGGGAAACCGTCACTTCATCGATGGCCGGAGGAATTTTGGAGAAAGTGAGGGTATTATAACCTTCATCCAAAATTTTCGCGGCCTCCTCCACCGTCAAAGGCTGGTCACCAAACATGACAACGAATTGTTCAAGCACATTCACCCATTGGTTCCAAGCCTGGTCATGTTCCATCGCTTCTTCCAAACGGCCGCTTTCCAGCTCTTTATCTTTCAACGCCTGGAGTTTTTCGAACACTTGCAATTCATCCATGCAGGAGAATAAAGCAAAGGCGATTTCCTTCCCGTTCCGGGCTTTCTTCAATTCCCGCTCCAATTTCAGCAATGGCTCCCGGACATACCCTTTCATTTCATCAATGATCGCTTGGACCTTCTGTTCTTCATCGGTCTGTCTTTTTGAAACATACTCCAGACCGCGGTATTTTTTATAAAACCATCGATCATCCTGCATCCACCGATCCCCGTAAATTCCTTGGGCAATGACGAAGTTTTCGAATAGATCCGCCTTCTCCCGCATTTCTTTCACATCGGAATGGAGCGGGAAAAATAAATCCGTTTTCACACTGCGGAAAATCGGCTCATATTTCCAACGGGATGTGACCACTTCCAAAACGGAACGGCTGAATTCAATTAATGGATGATGCAACATCGGCTTTTTCTCGTTCGTAAAAACAGGAATGTCGTATTGGGCGAAAATTGTCGAAATCAACGGATCATACACTTCCGCTTGCCGATACATAATCCCTATATCACGATAACGAATGCCCTCCTCTTGCACCAACCGTTTTATTTCCCGGGCAATTCCATGAACTTCTGCCCGGCGGTTGGATCCTTCAATGATTTGGACAAAACCTTCCGCTTCCAACTTATCCGGAACCGGCTCATGAAACTCTTGTTCCACATGCCGTAAATCTTTATTTCGATAACGATGCACCGTTTGCATATGTATGCGCGGTTCGATTTCAATCCCAAAATTTATCGCTTCTTGCCGCAATTTGTCGTACATCAACGCCGCGCGATGGAACACCGCCTGCTCATCATCTTTATCCTTTTCATCTTCAAATGGAAGAACCACCGTCACCCGTTTGGTCAGTGCCAACAGCTGCTTGATGATCTCAAACTCCCGGACGGTAAAGAAAGTGAATCCATCGATGTATACATGGGTATCTTTCAATTTTTCGGAGTTCTTCATTTGCCGGATTAAAAACGGGTACAGTCCGTCCCCTTCCACATACCTGTCTCCCAATATTTCTTCCAATTTTTGAACAATGATTTGCAAGTCCTTCGTTTTCGCAATCAATGTATGAGGAGCTTCCGATTGTTCAAATTGGCCGATCGCCACTTTCAACGCCTGGCTATCGATGTTGAACTGATTAAATTCCCTGATCATCTTTTCAATTTCTTCCGTAAATCCCGGTTTGTCCGCAGCTTGGCCGAATAAAGCAAATTGGTCTTTATTCTCTTCCAGCAGCCGTCTCAGGAGCATGCGATAGCCGATTTTATCCACTTTATCTTTGGCGATGCCCCCGGTTTCCTGCAATATATGCCAGGATAATCGCTTGAAAGTCATGACCTGGGCCCGAATCAAACCTTCGATCCCATAGTGGTTCGTCAGCTGGTATTCCGTCGAAAAGGACATTTGATCCGGAACGATCAAATAAATGGGGGGACCAAAAGGATTGGATTTCACTTCTTCCACAATTTCACGGTGTATTAAGGCCGTTTTTCCTGTCCCGGCCCGTCCGCTGATGATTCGTAATGACATGCCGCTCCTCCTTCTTTATGGAAAATTGTAATATAATTATAGTATATTTTTTCATCGATTCGTCACCTGACGATAATGAAAAAAGCCCCGAAAATGTCTGATTTTCGGGACATTGCGGAAATTTTGCCACACCGCTCATTCTTTGGGCGTCATTTTCAGCTTCTTTTGTTTTCTGATTTTCGAAACTTCTTTCAGCTCTCGTTCAACGCGTTTATTCAAATATTTTTCAATGATTTTTCCTATGATCCACAGCAGGACAATGGCCACGATGACGAGGATCAATTTGATTGGGCTGCGCAACAATGCCCCAATATCATACCCGAGCAAACTGATGGTCAAAATCATGACAAATTTTCCGGTCAACAATACAACCAAATAGATTTTCTTCTTTATATTGGATAGTCCCGCGACAATATTCACCAGTACCGACGGGGTGAAGGGAAAACACAACAAGATAAACAGCGGGGCAATCCCTTTCATATCCACCCAACGGATGAGCTTCTGCATTTTCTTATATTTGATGAATTTTTGCACTCTCGGATATTTTCCAAATTGCCGGACAAGCAAAAAGACCGAATAGGATCCCGATACGGTTCCAACCCAGGAAAGCAAAAATCCCATCCAAAGACCATGGGAACTGGCATTTGCCACGACAAACGCCACCAAAGGCAGGAATGGAAGAAAGGCTTCCAAAAAGGGGAAAAGTAAACCAATAATTGGTCCCAGGGTCCTGTACTGCGCTTCCAAAGCTTCGATGTTTTCAATGGTAAACCAATCACTCACATGTTCCACCTCTATCGATACTGAATAATTAAATGCAAGACCGTCACTTGATCGGTTGGATTTTCATACTGGTGGGGCTGATTGGCGGAGAAAAGGAGGGTTTCCCCTTCCGTCAAACTTTCCCGCATTTCCCCGCATTGGACTACGGCTTGTCCTGCAATGACCGTCACCGTTTCCTCCACCCCTTCCGTATGCGGTTCACTTTTATGGGTCACCCCGGGATCCATTTCAATTTTATAAAATTCCCATCCCCTTTCCGGGTCATAGGGAATGATGGAGTAAACGCGATATTTTCCGTCCTCTTCTGAAACGTATGTAGTTGGATCCACGCTATATTTTTGAAAAAACGTTTTTGGCGGCTGCAGGAGGGATGAAAAAGAAATCTTTAATCCTGCGGCAATTTTCCATAAAGTCGAAACGGTCGGATTCGCTTCCCCTTTTTCAATTTGGGCAAGCTGAGCTTTGCTTACATCAGTAGCTTTTGCCACATCATCCAAACTTAAACTGCGCTCTTTCCGGATTTTTTTTAATTGCATGCCAATGTAGCGATTCATTTGTTCCATTTTTTGTTCCACCCTATTGTCTATTTTAAAAGACAAATGTATACTATATAAAACGAAAGAAGAATATTCTGACGATTTAATTATAATACGTAATTAGCATTAAATGGTAAACTTTAGACCGATTTTCTTCATCATTATAGTACACAAATGGATCCCATTGTACTGTAACGAATCGGTGTTCATAAAGTTGCAACAGGGGATCATGTATCTCGAAAATTCGGATGAAAGGGTTGGATGGCGTGGCAACGGAAATCAAAGAAATGAAAGAAATTGCAAAAACTGCGACGGAAGATTCGTTCTTCCAGGGAATGAAAGATTGCATTCCCACATTGTTAGGTTACATAAGTATCGGTTTTGCCTTTGGAGTCGTAGGGATTGCTTCAAAATTATCCGTTTTGGAGATTTTTCTCCTGTCGGCTCTTGTGTATGCCGGAAGCGCCCAGTTCATTTTTGCCGGGTTGTATGTGGCCGGCGCACCGATGTCCGTCATCATCATCACCACGTTTATCGTCAACTTGAGACATTTCCTCATGTCCCTGACTGTCGCCCCATACTTCACCCGCTATTCCGCATTGCGCAATGTCGGTTTCGGTTCTTTGCTGACGGATGAAACCTTTGGCGTTGCAGTGACGAAAATGGGGCGGGAAAAACAGCTGGGCGGCCGCTGGATGGATGGTTTAAATTTGACCGCCTATTTGACGTGGATTGCCGCCTGTGTTCTTGGGGGGCTTGTCGGAAACTGGATTCCAAACCCTAATCGATGGGGCCTTGATTATGCCTTGGTGGCGATGTTTATCGCGCTGCTTGTACTGAATTTGGCGAATGCAAGCAGAGGGAAGCTCATGCATTATTTGAAGTTGATTGGCTGTGTGTTTGGCGCCATGTACATTCTTTCTTATTTCATGCCGAGCCATTTGGCGGTGCTTTTATCCACCGTCATCGTGGCGACGATTGGGGTGATCACGGAAAAATGACGACAACGTTATTGATGGTTTTATTAATTTTGGGATGCGCCCTCGTCACTTGGTTGCCCCGCGTCATTCCATTTATTTTGGTGCGGAATCTTGAATTGCCGCAAGTGGTGTTGCGCTGGCTGCAATTTATTCCTGTTTGCATTCTGAGCGCGCTGGTTTTTCAATCATTATTGAATACGGAAGGCAAATTCGTCACGTTGAATGGGGAAAACACGGTTGCTTTTGTGCCCACACTGCTCGTTGCCCTTTGGACGAAGAGTTTATCGAAAACGGTGATTGTCGGGGTTTTGACGGTGGCAATTTTGCGGAATTTCTTTTAGAAGGGAATATTGGATAGGAAAGGGCGAATGGAGAAGGTTCGCTCTTTTTTGTTTTTATGGCTGTGGTGTGCGATCTTGCGCGGGCGGGTTTGTTTTTAAATGGATATGTTGCCCGCTTGCTCGGATAAACCATGCTCTTGCTCGGTTGCGGTCCACCCTTGCTCAGATAAATCATCCTCTTGCTCAGATATGCCATAAACACCCCAATTTTATATAAAAAAAAAGGCTCAATTCCCATCTTCAGGAATTAAGCCATCTTGCACATTCTATTCAACCACCAGCAAACCGATCCGGTAATGGTCTTTGCTATATACTTCATGCTGCGTCAAGCGCAGTTCATTTTTATGATTCAACACTTCCAATTTGCAGTAGGCGGCATTGATTTGAAGGGCTTTATACAACTCCAATTCATTATGCACTTCCATTCCGTTCACTTTGCGGATAATCTCTCCGGCCTGCAGCCCCATTTTTTCCGCCGGCGAATCCGGCAATACCGCTGCAATCATCACGCCGCTTGGACGGGCAGAAACCGCATACACATCCCGGCGTTCGCGAACTTTAAAAATATATGAAATCAATAAACGGAAGAATGCCCCTGCAAACACCGTCACTACCGCCGCGATTGGATAAAAATAGCCGACAAGTCCGCCGATGAGAACCAATTCTCCTAAAATAAGAACCGCCCTTGATAATTTAGGATAAACATATAGCGGCAAGGAACGTCTTGTCAACTGTTGGAATCCTACAACAAAAGGGAATAAAACCAAAGAAAATTGCTGGTGGTTCAATGAAAATTGCGGCCACCAAGGAAAATAAGCATCAATTGCTTGTCCGGGCACAACGAAAAAAATCGGCAACAGCCACAATTTTTTCGTAAAGAAAGCGACGCCATTCAATCCCCTTTTCGATTTTTCAATCATCGGTGATGCGTAATTCATGCCATGTTTCTTGATTAAACGGCTTTCCGCAATCAGCAATAATCCTGCGACCAAAGCGCTTGTCACAGCCGCACCTTCCATCACGTCCACGCCCTGGATCGTCAACCCCAGCCATTCAAACGACCAATGTTGATCATACATCACCATTAAAGAGCCGAGGCTTAATCCCATCAGGACGATAGGCGAAAGAAGATGGAAATTGTAAAGGAGCAGGCCGAGGATACTGAAGGCCGTCACAAAGAATAACAATTCGATGGATTGAGTTAATCCGAAAAGCAGGGTAAGCACTGAAATCATAAGTGCGAACCAGATTCCTTCCTTAATGAGGCCGATCAATTCCGTCCAACCCCACAAAATCCGGATTTTAAAGAACTTTCTTTCCCTTTTGACACGGACGTATCCCAGTACAATCGCCATCAATATGGAAAGATATAATAATGGATTCATAAACATTCTGCCAATTGCCTTCAACAGTTCCAATAAAATCTCAATCACTCATCCCACCGCCGTTTCCTACTAACTACTGTTCATTGTATCAAAGTAATAAAAATTTGCGTAGGGGGAAATCAGGAATTTATTAACAGAAATGATTTCCATATAGAAAATGACAGGAGTTTTATGGATTTCTTTGAAACAAAGGTAATTTCATCACTAAAATATATTTACAACCAGGCAAAATCCATAAAGACATTCACCGCCCTAAAGATCTGAAAAAACCCGTCAAACATTAAAGAGCAAATGGGAAAACCTCATTGTTTCCGCCATTTGCCCTTCTCTCACAAATCCGCTATATATTCCCTTTGATTTTGTGCAACATGACGCTCAAGCCCATTTTCAACTGCACATCATGTTCCATGTCTTCCTTATATGAAGCCACTTGATTGCGGATGCTTGCGAAGAATTCATCATCCATATGCCGTCCGCTTTCGAGATCGTGTTTCTCCCGATAGGAGGCCACCGCTTCCGCCGTTTGTTCATCATAAAACCCGTCCGTTCTTGACAAGTTGTATCCCAAACCGCTCAACACTTTTTGAACATAGGCCACTTCTTCGCTATAATCCCCTTCCGCGAATTCACCCCGGAGCGGCATGATTTCCATCGCAAACAATGGATGTTGCTCCACTTCAATGTCCGATTCGATGCCTTTTCCATGTATCCATTCCCGATCAGGAGTCAGCCATTTATTTGTAGATAATTTCAATTCCCCGCCATTTTCCAAATCGTACGTTTCTTGCACCGTTCCTTTTCCAAAGCTCTTGAGTCCTACAATGATTGCCCGGTTCCAACTTTTTAACGCTCCCGCCATCACTTCGCTGGCCGATGCACTGCCCTCATTTTGGAGAACAACCAACGGAATCGTCTTCATTCTTTTTAAATAATCGTCATCCACATCCAGCTTTGCCGTTTTGATTGCTTCCATCGTTCCTTCCGCATTTTGCATATATGCGAAAATGTCCCCTTCTTTCCCGATGCTACTTACGACGCCCGCGACGCTATGTAAATAACCTCCAGGATTGTCTCGCAAATCAACTATCATGCCATCCACTTTTTCCGATAACAGCCGTTTCGTTGCTTCCACCCATTCTTCCACCGTGTCTTCCCCGAACATCGAAATGGAAACATAGCCGATTTTTGATTCTTCTATTGGAATGACTTTCCATTTCACTGTCTGGTTATCAATTTCCGCCCGCTCCACCGTGATTTTTATATGCCTGTCTGTGCTTGGACGATAAATGACCAGCGACACTTTTTCACCTGGCTCTCCTTGAATTAATTGCAGCAACTCCCCAAGGGTTTTGCCTTCCAAACGGACGCCATCCACTTCCACGATTTCATCAAACGGACGGATTCCTGCTTTTTCAGCGGGAGATGATTTCACAGGTGAAACGACGATAAATCGCCCATCCTTTTCCGTAATTTCAATGCCGATGCCTACCCGCTGCCCTGCCAAAGACTGGCGATGAATGGCCGCTTCCTTTTCCGTATAATAGGTGCTGTATGGATCCTTGATCGCTTCCGTCATTCCCCTTAAGGCACCTTCAATCAATTCCTCATCTTTCGTATCAAACACCGATTTCTCTTTGATCAGGGTAAAAGCCTGGTCAATGACCGGGATATTGCTTCCTTTCAAATCCGTTTCCTGCTTTGTCACGCTTTTCCAATACACAATGATGGCTAACAACACACAGATGATGGCAAAAATGAAAAAAAATCGACTCTTTCGCACTCACTATCCTCCTCTCGTTCAATTTATGTGGAAAAGAGGAGCAATAACACATGCAAAAGAGCGATTTTTTTATTCTAATGCCGTCACATAATTTCGCAATGTATCCAAATCCAACGGTCCCAATACTTGCTTTTCAATTACGCCCTTGGAATTGATGAAAAAGGTGGATGGCAGCGTATAAACTTTGTATGTCTCCCTGACATCTTCTTCCTCCATCAACAGCACCGGGAAGGTTAAATCATAACTTTTCACGAAATTCTCAACACTTGCCATTTTGTCGTTGAGTGTATAATTCACCGCGACAATTTCCACATTATCTTCTTCCGCATACTTTTCGTAATACTCCTGGAAATGCGGCATTTCATCTTTGCAAGGCGGACACCATGTCGCCCAGAAGTTCAAAATCACTTTCTTCCCTTTTAAATCGGAAAGGGTCAACGGGTTTCCATCCAATGTATTTAATGTGAAATCCGGCGCCGGCTTTCCTAATCCGACACTTTGGGGACTGCCCTTGCCCACTTCATATCCCGGTGTATCATCATCGAGGGCATTTTTTTTGTTTTCTTCCAATTTATCATGGATAAACATGCCCGCCGCAATCGCGACCAAAGCGATGATCACAATTGCCCCAAGCGCTTTTTTCATGTTGTTGCTCATTGAACCCCTCCAGTCTGCTTCCTTTGAAATTATTCTATCTTATAGCATATCATAAAATCCGGCCAATGAATTTTGATAATGTTTGACAAGATTGAAAAATAAATTTTTCAATTAAAAAAGCCGTTTAGAAAGAATTTCACTTTCTAAACAGCTTGTTTCCTACATTATAGGGAAATATAATTCAACGGATTTTGTACGCCCGCTTTTTGTCCACGCCATGTACCGATATGCACTTCGAAATGCAAGTGAGGACCTGTCGCGCGTCCAGTGGCTCCCATTTCACCAATTTGTTGGCCTTGTTTTACCACATCGCCAACGCCGACATTAAATGCTCTTAAATGGGCATATAATGTTGTATAGATTTGGCCGTTAATATTGTGCGTAACCATGATTACATTTCCGTACGTGCTTAGGGCGGATGCATAAGTGACCACACCATCTGCTGAGGCTAGGACTGGCGTTCCTGCACGGTTAGCCAAGTCAACACCATAGTGGAACTCAGGACCATAACCTAAATTTCTCCAACCATAACCGCTTGTCAACACACCATTTGTCGGTTTCATGAAACCGCTGGATGAAACCGGTAAATTTCCGGAAGACTGAGCTTTGCTTAATTGTTGTCTTTGAAGTTCCGCGATTTGGTTTTCCAAGTCTTGACTGATTTCAAGATACTCGGAATATTGTTTCTCCAATAATTTTTTCTCGCTTAATAGTTTTTGTTGCTCTTTTTCGAGTTCGGCAATCAATTTATTTTTTTCTTGTTTTTGGGAATCCAAAGAAGCTTTTAAGTTTTTAAGTTGGTTTTGTTTTTCTTCCAGTTTTCTTTTTGTATTTTCCAATACCACTTTTTGGTCTTCCAATTGTTTTTGGTCTTCTTTTTGTTCACGGATGATTTGGCGGTCAGCATCGATCAACGTATTGACCGCTGAAAAACGGTCAATAAAATCAACGAAGCTGTTGGCGCCCAACAACACATCCAAAAATGAAACCGAACCGTTTGCCTGCAATGCACGGGCGCGTTCTTCCAACAATGCATTCCGTTCATCAATCTTTTTTTGCAATGCTTCAATTTTTTCTTTTAAAGCGGCAATTTCTTGATTGGCTTGTCCAATCTCATTTTCTACTTGTTTAATTTCTTGATTTGTTTTTGAAATTTGGTCTATCAATTTATCAATTTGGGCTAACAATTGTTTCTGTTTGGATTCATTGGATTTGATTGCGCTGGATTTTTGATTGATTTGACTATTCAATTCTTTTTTCTGTTGTTCCACTTGCTGCTGTTTGCTTTTTAAATCGGACAGATTTGCCGCATATGTAACAGGTATCTGTATGAAAAGCAGTACAGCGATCATCGCCGTAATGATTTTGAAATGGCGTTTAAAAAAGTTTCCCATCAAATGGTGCCTCCTTGTTTCTAATAAACTCTCAAGAATTTCCGAACCGACATGAAGCTGCCCCATACACCGATGAAAATGCCAAGTGCCAAGACGATCAGGTTCACTTCATAAACCAGAGGGGTCACTTCAAGCAGCTGCAACATGTTTCCTTGAATTTTTGGAGTCAACTTGTTGTACACATTATAGTAAACGACCGATACAACAATCATCGGAAGGATGGACCCAAGCACGCCAAGCCACAATCCTTCAAATAAGAAAGGAATGCGCACGAAAGAGCTTGTCGCTCCCACCAGTTTCATAATTTCAATCTCGTCTTTGCGGGCGACAATGGTAATACGGATCGTATTGTAGATTAAGAAAATCGCCGTAAATAAAAGACCCAAAATTAAAACCAGGCCAATGTTGCGGCCAGTATTTAAGAAATTGAACAGATTTTCAACTTTTTCTTCCCCATAAATGACGTCATATGTATGATCGAGCTTATCAATTTTTTTCGCAAGATCCGCCGTCTGCTCCGGATCCTTCGCTTTTACATATAAAACGTTCCGCAATGGATTGCTTTGTTCATATAAACTGAAATCTTCGCCATAGTTTTCGATCAAAATCTTCAATTCATCTTCCTTGGAAGAGTACTTGACTTCCGCCACTTCCGGCAAGCGTTCCACCTGTTTCATGAGCTTGTCTTCAGCGGCCTTCATTTCTTTCGGATCGTTGATAATATCGATTAGAACGCGGATTTCCACATCATTTTCGATATTATCCGCGATATGATTTAAATTCATCATCACCAATGCGAAAATACCGACCAATATGAGCGTCACCGTAACCGCACTGATCGAGGCGAAAGACATCCATCCGTTCCGGCTTAAACTCTTTAGACTTTCACGGAAATGCCGCTGGAGGGTTCTAAATTTCATAACCGTAATCACCTCCAAAGACGTCCCGGACAATCATGCCGCCATCAATCGTAATCACCCGCTTGCGGATTTTGTTTACGATTTCACGGTTATGCGTTGCCATGACAACGGTTGTCCCCAAAGAATTGATATCTTCAAAGATTTTCATGATATCCCAGGAAGTTTCCGGGTCCAGATTTCCAGTAGGCTCGTCCGCAATGACCACTTTCGGCATATTCACAATGGAGCGGGCAATGGAAACCCGTTGCTGTTCCCCACCGGACAGCTCGTTCGGGAACATGCGGATTTTATGTTTTAATCCGACCAAATCCAACACTTCCAATACCCGCTTCCGAATTGTTTTCGGCTGCTCTTCAATGACTTCCATTGCAAAAGCGACATTTTCATAAACGGTCAACTTCGGAAGCAACTTAAAGTCTTGGAAAACAACCCCCAACTTCCTTCGAAAATGGGGAATCTCCCTTTTCTTCAATTTGGAAGTATTGATTCCGTTGATGATCACTTCACCGGAAGTAGGAATCTCTTCGCGGTACATCAGCTTGATAAAGGTCGACTTCCCCGCACCGGAAGGGCCTACCACATAAACAAATTCACCTTGTTTTATATCGACAGAAATACCGTTTACAGCCACCACACCGTTTGGGTATTTTTTGTAAACCTCTTTCATTTGTATCATTAATATAATCACCTTGGTTCTATCTATAGTCATTCAACAATTTCTATTATAGCACTTTATGTGGTTAATAATTTTACATTTTCTTTTCATTGACTATCATTATTTTTTTAAAAATACAAATTAATTATCAATCTATCAGTAATAAAGGCCTTGTCAATGAACCGGATTTATATTCCGCAAATGAAATTGCCCGTATTTTTTCTTTTGGAAGGAATGGATGTTCCGCATTTTTTACATTTATGGATCTCCCCCAACAATAACCGGACCGATTCCTCCACCGTACAATCCTGAAAAAAGCGAATTGTATTACGAATAGTCATCAAAAAAGAGCTGTTGATAAGTTTCTCCATTATCCATCCTCCAGTTTCCGCCCGTCAGCGAGCTTCAAATATTCGAATTCCCGCCGGTAAAGTCAAGGATTGGCGAAGGACGATCCGGCAAGTTTTATCGCTCTTATTGGAAGGAGGTCATTTTCATATTATAAATGGAAGAAACTTTGCAAACATTGAAATATCTTCGCTTCAAAAGCCCTTGACCTTTGGAGGAGGGCTTTTATAATTACCTCGTTTTAGGATGAAAGTTTGAATAATAAGAATTTTTTATATAACCAATTATACCAATATATAACTAATTAAATAGTCGTATAGATGTTGTTTCAATCTCAATTTAATTCTAAAGACTTTTCAATTTCCATTCATGTTTATGATAGAATACTCCCAAATAATAAAAGGAGGGATACTATGAAATTCGTAAGAGGCTCTGTTTCCATCATCCTATTTATTGTTTTATTGTTCATCGGATCAACTGAAATTTTTGCAGCATCCCCGATTGATAAGAAGGATGTGGATCCGCATCATGATTTTACGGTCTATTTTAATCAGAAAGTCGATCAAAGGACTGTCCATATAAAAAACATCCACGTTATTGATCAAAATGGAAAAATAGTGACGGATAAAGAACCGAAATTGGTCGATGGAGGATACAAAGTCGTTGTGGAGGCACCGGAATCCGGCTATGCTTATGGTTCAACATACCGGTTGGTTGTGACGGACAATGTTTTATCGGAAAAGCAAAAGCCATTAACAAATGAATTGCAGATGAATTTTACCATTAAAAATGCCACCGCAAATTCGGACGCATCCAACCATCATACAAAAACCGTCGCTTCGCTGACAGCAACTGCCGATTCTTCTTTAAATCCGCTGAAAGAGCAAATCAGAACCGCATTCCAAAATCGGCAAACCTCATTTTCCATCAAGTATTACGGGGACCTGAACAATTTGACGGACAAAATTACAAAGACGGTGGAAGAAGTATTATCCGAGGATGAATATTTGTTTTATGACTACCGAAACTATCGCTTTACTTGGAATGGAAAGGGAAATGAAGCGACCATCAATTTCACAGCAACGTTTTATCAAACAAAAGAACAAGTGGATTATGTGAATAAGCGGGTTCAGGAAATTTTAGCGAAAATCATCAAATCATCGATGAACGACCACGAAAAAGTGAAAGCCGTCCATGATTATGTCGTATCAAATGTGGCATATGACACAACTTACAGTCAGGCGAACAATGCACCATACTTCGCTTTGACGAAAGGGAAAACACTGTGCAATGGATATGCGATGTTGGTCTATAAAATGTTGGAGGAACTGGATATTCCGGTCCGGTTGATCAGCGGTAAAGCTGGAGGCGATAGCCACGCCTGGAATCTCGTTCAACTGGATGGCAAGTGGTATCACTTGGATGTTACTTGGGACGATCCTACTCCGGATAAAAAAGGGCAAGTTACATACGATTATTATCTGTTGGCCGATGATGAGATCCGCCAAAGCCACAGCTGGAAAGATGGAGGATCCACCGGTATCGAAAAGACATATCCACGCGCAAATACATATTATATAGAAGTACTGACAAAACGCGGCGACAAGAAGCTGATGGAGAGCTTAGGACTCCAATATTTGACTTCCGACTATACAGTGGATGACAATAAATTCTCTACATATTTAAAAACAAAGATTTCCAAAAAAGAAAAGAACTTCACGTTCCGGTACGTAACAAACAAACCAAATGTACTTAACAATTTCAAACAGATCATTTCCGCAGCCACAAACGGACTAAAATATAAGAACTTGAACTGGAATGTGAGTGAGATTCAACGCACGAAAGAGAAAGACTACCTCGTTTCGATCACCGTAACTTATTAAGGTGCCAGGCAACAAAGCTAGGCACCTTTTTTTCTGCCCGATGCTGCAGAGCGGAGAAACTTCAAGATAAAAAGGAGAATTTGAGCCTTCCCAAATTCTCCTTTTTCCATTTTGGGGCGGGGTTTGTCCCGCCCTTGATTCTATTTTTTGTAAAGATTTCCATCCCATCTCAGCTTTCCATTTTAAATCGGCTGACCAATTGGTTGAGGTTTTTGGCCAAATCGGCGACTCCTTTCGAATAGGAAACGATTTCATCCATGGCACTGGTTGATTCTTGGATCAAAGCGGTATTCTGCTCGATTCCTGCCGAAGACTCCTGTGCCACGACCGTGATATGGTTGACGGCATCATTGATTTGTTCACATTCAAGGAATACCTCCTGCAAATGATTGGAGATGGTTTCGATTTTCGACTGCATTTGTAAAATCGATTGGTTGATGTCATTGAATGTTTCTCTTGTTGTTTTTATTTTCGATGTCCCCTCCGTCACTTGCAAGAAACTGTCTTGAAGGGATTGCACCGTTTCTTTTGATTCCCGTTGAATGCCCTCAACAATCTTCACAATATTGCCAATGGAATTGGACACTTCATTCGCAAGTTTCCGTACCTCTTCGGAAACAACCGCAAATCCCCTTCCATGTTCTCCGGCGCGTGCCGCTTCAATCGCCGCATTTAATGCCAATAAATTCGTTTGCTCCGCAATATCCTGGATGATTTTGACCAGTTCTGTAATCATGTTGGTTTGGGCATCCAAAACCTTCACTTTTTCGATGGAGCGCTTCACCCCTTGATGGATGGATTCCATTTGTTTCTCGTAGTCGGCCATCAACTCCGTGCCTGTTTTGGTCATTTCAATGACGTCATTGGATGAATGCGCCAATTTGACTCCTTCATCCCGCGCTTCTTGGAGATGATTTGTAAATCGAACCATGATTTCCGACACTTGGCTAGTTGAATTGGCTTGATGATCCGCCCCTTCCGACAGTTCCGTCATCGAAGCATTGATTTGTTCGTTCCCTTCCTTCACTTCACTGGCACTCGCCAATAAATGATCGGATGAATCCACCAACCGGCTTGAACTGTCATTGATTCCATGGATGATCTGTTTCAAATCGCCGATCATTTTTTGGAATGCATTGGTCAATGCGCCAATCTCACCGTTGCGTTTCACTTCAAATTTGACGGATAAATCGCCATTTCCCACTTTTTCGATTTCATTGGTTAATTTCTTTAATGGTTTAATCAAATAAACCGAGAAAAGATATACGACAAGTATGCTTATAAGTAAAATAATGCCGGTAATCATGATTAATTGTGTCCGGTTGGAATCCATGACGTCAAAGAAAGTGGCCGCATCCAAGTCGGCACCGACAATTCCGATGACTTCCCCGGATTCGGATCGGATGGGCACATAGGTTGTAACAAGCGCCCCGAATTCTTTTGTATTGGAGATTTGCACTTGCGCTTTACCAGTTTCAAAAGCTTTGACAATATTCGGGTATAGGGTTACGTCTTCCTCATCCCCCATTTGCGATGCTTCATCCGAATCCAGAGGGAAACCGTCCACCATATAAAAATATGTATAATCATCACCTGTTTTTTCTCTTCCCATGGTAAAGAGATATGTAAGCCCCGTACTTTCCCTCAAATCATTCAATTTTTCGCGCAGCTCTTTATAATAAGCGGTATCAGGCCCCTTCGCCAACGTAATTTCCTGTTGATATCGTTCCGCATCAATCAGACGGACGGCGCTTTCCGCAATATTCCGCGCCACATCGCTCAAGGATTCTTCCGCCAGTTTCACGGACGATCTGTAACTCGTGCAAGAAATAATGATGCAGGAAAGCAGTATAATGGAAGAAAAAACCGCAATCATTTTTCCAGTAATACTTCTTTTCAACTTGCTCCCACCTACCTAATTCATTGAATGCTTTACATACGTAAAAATACTTATGTACTTATAGTAGAATCGATCATGTTGATCACTATTCTAAAATACTATGAGTTTTCTGAAAATTCAAGATAAAGAATATATTACAAATCGGAAATTGCTCCTTTAAATCGGCAAAAAAAAGCCAAACCCTTATATAAAAGAGTTTGGCGTTGGATAGAGATGTCTGGGAAAATCCGGGGACCCTTTAGGATTCCTGACCTAATGTCGTATATCGGATAATGATGCTTCCTGTGCGGGATTCGCCTGTCAATTTTAATACTGGGGCATTTTCGATGATTTTATCGAAGTGCATCGTTTTGGCGAAGAATTGATCTTCCACCGTACGTGTCACCACATCTTGCAGGCCGAGGTCGATTTTTCCTACATTGGTCGATGCGGTACCGTTGATGGAAACGTTTTTCGGAACATACAGCTCCACAGCGCCGGCAACCGTTTGAGCTTTCACTTTCCGCGCGTTTTTATCATTTGTTGTAACAATGACCGCTCCGTTTGCCGATTCCGCTTCCACTTCTCTGAGTTCTCCATCTATATAGATTCGTCCATTCACCGTTTGAACTTCCAAATCTTCCCCTTTTACATGCACAATTTCAATCGGGCCATTGCCGGATTCCACATCCGCATTTTCAAATTGGCCAACCGCATATTTGATTGGTCCGTTGTACGTGCGCAATTTTACGAGTTTCGCATTCACACCGTCAATGGACACGCCGCCGTTCAACAGCTTCATCAACACAATATCATACTGTTTTTCCGGAATGGAAAGTTGCACATTCACTTGCGTCAACTTGGATGGGCATTTCAATTCCAATTTGCCATCATTAAATCGGACAAAATCCCGCTCAAATTCGGCAATCGTCTTATCCTCATCATTGTCGATGGCAAATGTTTTGACTTTCGCCACGACTTTCAGCTCATTGGAATCGGAGCGTACCGCTTCCACTTTCCCGTTTGGAATTTCGATTTGGATGCCTCTCACTTCATCGCCGTTAAAGGAATATTGCTTTTCAAATTCCACTTTTGGATTACTCAAAGGAAATTCAATGTCCAATTCTTTCAATTTTTTGAAAGCGGTACCGATGACGCCCATCATGCTTTTGGAGAATTCCGTCAAGTCTTCTTTCACTTCATTCACGATCTCGTCCATTTTTTTACTGAATTCTTTGTTGTTAAAGTTTTTTCCAAAAATATCTTCAAAGCCTGTTGTTTTTTTCGACTCGGATTGCTGCTCTTGGTGGGATGACTGTTCGTTTGTTGGTGGCAATGGAACTGCGTTGGATTGAGATTCGGTCGTTGTGGAACTTTGCTTTTTATTGAGCGCTTCAAGCAAAGTGATCGCTTCTTCCGCAGAGATGGCTCCTTCTTCAACTAATTTGATGATCCGTTTGCGTTCGTTATCCATATTTACTGCCTCCCTCATAGTTCTATATCATCATATACGTTAGAATTCCCAAAAAAGTTTCCTGTTTTATCAAAATTACAAAGTTTTCAATTTTATGTTAAGAATACATTGGATTATTATGAACCATTTTCGGTGACGGCATACGGTTCAAAGGATCGATGATGGGGCAAAAATTTGACATTTTCATTGCGGTTTTTCGGAAAACCATATTCTTTAATGGTTATAGGCAAAAATGATGATCACCAATAAAATCACGGGAACGCCCACTATAATGGACAGGATGGAGATGGCGATATGTACCTGCTCTTTTGATTTGGATATGCTTTTCAATAACAGATAAATAAATATTCCCAGCAAGCCACCGATGGTATTTAATATTATATCATCAATATCACTTGCCCCACATTTAAAAATATATTGCAGCACTTCAATGGCCAAGCTTGTCCCAATGATTCCCCCTAATACTTTCCAAAAACGGAACTGTTTCATATTGTCTGCAAAGTAGACTCCCAATGGAATAAACATCAAGACATTTCCCCATACATTTATCGTAAATCCTTGTTCGGAAATCATGTCAAAGGGAACGATGTTAATGCTTCGGCGGACATCTCTTGCCAAAAATACCGTATCAACCAGCAGATACGAATAAAATACTAAAACAATCCAATAAGCCATGTTTAAAAATTTTTTCATTTAAGATTCCCCCAAAATTCTGTATTCCATCTTTTATGCTAGCGGAAAATTCTTAAGTTAAAGCGATATAAATCTTAATTTAATCTTAATTTTTTATCCCGATCTTCTAATGGTTTGTCTACAATTTCTTTCTAAGACTAACCCATGTGGTGACGGATGATGTGACAATTGGATTGAAAGCTTTTGAGCCGTTCAGTTCCGTTTATGATTTATCAACAAATAAAAAAAGCCGCCGATCTCCCTTCTCTAACCGGAATCGGCAACTTTATTGATGAATAAATAGGTTAAGTGAACCTATTCCTCCGAATTTTAGAAATATAAGATGGATGTAAACGGAATCTAGCACATTTTTATCGAGCGAAGGATGCAATGTACGGAATTTTTTTCAATACGAGGCAAACCGGGATGGCAATCATCATTCCGATCGCGTTTTGCACCAGATCCCCTGGAATTGAAGCCAGTGGAATAATCAAACTTGAAAACATGATGGCTTCCCCGATGTAATATACACCAATCATCACAGGAACGGATACAATCATCGCAAAAATGTTTTTCGGAAGGCTTTCCCCTTGGCTTCCCTTTGACCAAGCGATTTTTCCGACAATATATCCTTGAAATGCTCTGGATATAATCGTAATTGGGGCCCATACAAGCCAGCCGCCAACAAGATCAAATAACCCCATTCCAACCGCCCCTGCAATCGCTCCTTTTTTGGGGCCAAATAAAATGGATGCAATAAATAGCATCGCCGTTCCCAGATGAACCAACCCGCCATTTGAAGCAATCGGCAATTTAATATTCAAAAATACGGTGGATATGAAAACAAGGGCAATCAACATCGCCTGGATGACCAAATCAACGGTCTTTGTCCTTGAATTTTGCATATTCTTCATCCCCTCTTATTGCAATGAAATTTATCATTACATTAGCAGAAGATTGACATCTATAAAAGTGTCAATTATTAATAATAAGACCATGTCAGTTTGATGGGTGTTTGGGAAAAGAAAACATTTCCCTTCTTCAATGCGATCATCGCCGAAGTGGAATATTTTTTCGCCTAGGGGATGAATTTTATCGCCACATTTGGAAGAATAATCGCCTAGGGGAAAAATTTCACCTTCCCGAAATGAGTGCATCTTCAAAATAAATATTTTTCTTTTATACAAATAAAAAATAGTAGCACTGTCCTGCGTGCTACTATTTCCTATTGCTTACTTATCCGCGGCTTGGGCCAACAGCTTTTCCATCCGTTTGCGATCCCGTTCCAAAATCGGTTTCAAGTAGCGGCCGGTATACGAATTCTCATGCTCGGCCACTTCTTCAGGCGTGCCTGTCGCGACCACCGTGCCGCCTTTGTCCCCGCCTTCCGGACCCAAGTCGATAATATAATCCACCGTTTTGATCACGTCCAAGTTATGCTCAATCACTAGCACTGTGTCACCATTTTCCACCAGGCGCTGCAACACCGAAAGCAGTCTTGCAATGTCGTCCGTATGAAGTCCGGTCGTCGGCTCGTCCAAGATATAGAAGGATTTTCCTGTTGAGCGGCGATGCAATTCAGAAGCCAGCTTCACCCGCTGCGCTTCCCCACCGGACAAGGTTGTGGCAGGCTGTCCCAATTTCATATAACCGAGCCCGACATCCACCAATGTTTGAAGCTTCCGGTGGATTTTTGGAATGTTTTCAAAAAACTCCGTCGCTTCTTCAATGGTCATATCCAATACATCGGCAATGTTTTTGCCTTTGTATTTCACTTCCAACGTTTCGCGGTTGTACCGTTTTCCATGGCAGACTTCACATGGAACGTACACATCCGGCAAGAAGTGCATTTCGATTTTGATGATGCCATCGCCGGAGCAGGCTTCGCACCGTCCGCCTTTGATGTTGAAGCTGAATCGGCCTTTCTTATAGCCGCGCACTTTCGCTTCATTCGTTGAAGCAAACACTTCGCGGATGTCATCAAATACGCCTGTATATGTGGCCGGGTTGGAACGGGGCGTGCGTCCGATTGGCGACTGGTCGATGTCGATCACTTTGTCCAAATGTTCAAGGCCGGTGATTTCCTTATGTTTCCCCGGTTTTGTTCTTGCCCCATTCAATTCATGGGCCAGTTTTTTGTATAAAATCTCATTCACCAATGTGGATTTTCCGGAGCCGGATACACCGGTCACCGCCACAAACATGCCCAATGGAATGTCCACTTTGATGTTTTTCAGATTATTTTCCGCGGCACCTTTAATCGTAATTTTACGGCCATCCGGTTTTTTCCGGTCGCGGGGCAGTGGGATGAATTTCTTGCCGCTCAAATATTGCCCTGTGATGGATTTTTCATTATTCATCACTTCTTCCGGCGTTCCGGCTGCCACTATTTCCCCGCCGCGGGAACCGGCTCCGGGACCGACATCGATCAAATAATCCGCCGCAAGCATCGTATCTTCATCATGTTCCACCACAAGCAACGTATTGCCAAGATCCCGCATTTGTTGCAACGTATGGATCAATTTGTCATTATCCCGCTGATGCAATCCGATTGATGGCTCGTCCAGCACATACAATACCCCTGTGAGCCGTGAACCGATTTGGGTCGCCAAACGGATGCGCTGGGCTTCTCCCCCGGATAACGTTCCGGCTGTGCGGCTCAATGTCAAATATTCCAAACCGACATTCAATAAAAACTCCAGGCGGTCCTTGATTTCTTTCAAAATCAAACGGGCGATTTGCATGTCCTTATCCGATAATTGAATATCGGAAAAGTATTGATACAGTTCCGCAACGGATAAATCCGTCACTTCCGAAATATTTTTTCCGTCAATTTTGACGGCGAGGCTTTCCGGTTTTAACCGTTGCCCCTTGCAGGTTGAACATTTCTGCTCCGTCATGAATTTTTCCATCGTCTCCCGCACCCAATCGGATGTGGAATCCCGGTAGCGGCGTTCGATGTTGTGCACGACGCCTTCAAAGACAATATCTTTATTGTGGACGCTGCCATATTCGCTTTCGTAATAGAAATGGATTTTTTCCCCGTTCGAACCATATAAAATGATGTCCAATTGTTCCTTCGGCAATTGGGATACCGGCACGTCCATCGGAATGTTGTAATGGCTGCACACCGCTTTCAGCAACTGCGGGTAGTATTGGGAGCTTGTCGGTTCCCATGGCGCGATGGCATTTTCTTCAAGGGTTTTATTCCAATCAGGAATCACCAAATCGATGTCCACTTTTAATTTGGAGCCAAGTCCATCGCACTCCGGACATGCCCCGAATGGACTGTTGAAGGAGAACATGCGTGGTTCCAGTTCTCCAATGGAAAATCCGCAGATGGGACACGCATGGTGCTCGCTGAACAACAATTCCTCATGCTCCATCACATCCACGACGACCCGTCCATCGGCAAGTTTCAGCGCCGTCTCCAACGAATCGCTCAACCGCGCTTCAACGCCTTCTTTGATGATGATGCGGTCCACCACCACTTCGATGTTGTGCTTTTTATTTTTATCCAGTTCAATGTTATCATCCAAGTCACGCAGTTCCCCATCGACGCGGACACGGACATAGCCCTGTTTTTTCAAATCTTCCAAAAGCTTCGCATGCGTTCCCTTTTTCCCGGAAACCACCGGCGCCAACAGCTGCACCTTTGTCCGCTCCGGATATTCCATAATGCGGTCCACCATTTGTTCAATCGTTTGGGATGTAATTTCAATTCCATGGGTCGGGCAGACCGGCTTCCCGATGCGGGCAAACAACAAGCGCAAGTAGTCGTAAATTTCCGTTACCGTCCCCACCGTTGAACGGGGGTTGCGGCTTGTCGTTTTCTGGTCGATGGAAATCGCCGGGGACAACCCTTCTATGGAATCCACATCCGGCTTGTCCATTTGTCCCAAAAACTGGCGGGCATAGCTGGACAAAGACTCCACATATCTACGTTGCCCTTCCGCGTAAATCGTATCAAAGGCCAAAGAAGATTTCCCGGAACCGGAAAGGCCCGTCAACACGACAAGCTTGTCCCGGGGAATCGTTACATCAATATTTTTCAAGTTATGGGAACGTGCACCTCGCACGACGATTTGCTTATTTTCCACATTCGTCACCTTTCTGTTTTCGAGTAGCGGGGGATTTCCCTTCCCCCTTGTTCTTTTTGACCGGACCATTCTGTCACATCTCTGATTTCAATTCAAAAATGGTATCCCGCAATTCCGCTGCCCGTTCGAAGTCCAGCGCCTTGGCAGCTTCTTTCATTTCTTTCTCCAATGCTTCAATTAATTTTTCCAATTCGGATTTCGTCAATTTCTTGCCTTTTGTCACTTTTGTAATATATTTTTCTTCCTCTTCCGCCGCATGGGTTGCGCGGATCAGTTCCGGAATTTCTTTTCGGATCGTTTTTGGTGTGATGCCATGTTCCTTATTATAAGCTTCCTGAATGGAACGGCGGCGTTTCGTTTCTTCAATGGCTTTTCTCATCGAATCCGTGATGGTATCGGCATACATGATGACATGGCCATTGGCGTTCCGGGCTGCGCGCCCAATCGTTTGGATCAAGGATGTTTCCGAGCGCAGGAACCCTTCTTTATCCGCATCCAGAATCGCGATCAACGATACTTCCGGAATATCCAAACCTTCCCGCAGCAAGTTGATGCCGACAAGCACATCATAAGTCCCTTTTCTCAATTCGCGAATGATTTCGATCCGCTCAAGGGTTTTGATTTCAGAGTGAAGATAGGCCACTTTGATGCCCATTTCCTTCAAATAATCCGTCAAATCTTCCGCCATTTTTTTCGTCAATGTGGTCACAAGCACCCGTTCATTTTTCTTCGTCCGTTTTTGAATTTCATCCACCAAATCATCAATTTGGCCTTCAATTGGACGGACGTCAACCGTCGGATCAAGCAGTCCCGTCGGCCGGATGATTTGTTCAATCATTTCCGGACAATGCTCTTTCTCATAAGGTCCAGGCGTTGCGGATACATAAATGGCTTGATGGATATGCTGTTCAAATTCCTCAAATTTCAATGGGCGGTTGTCAAGGGCTGAAGGCAATCGGAAACCGTAATCCACCAACACTTGTTTCCGGGCCTGGTCGCCGTTATACATGCCCCGGATTTGCGGCAATGTCACGTGGCTTTCATCCACAACAATCAAGAAATCATCCGGGAAATAATCCAGCAACGTATACGGAGTGGCCCCCGGTTCCCGTAATGTCAAGTGGCGGGAATAGTTTTCAATGCCGGAGCAGTAGCCCATTTCCCGCATCATTTCCAAGTCGTATTTTGTGCGCTGTTCCAAACGTTGCGCTTCCAAGAGTTTTCCTTCCGCCCTGAATTTTTCCAGTTGTTCTTCCAACTCTTTCTCGATGTTTTCAATGGCCTTTTTCATTTTGTCTTCTCTTGTAACGAAGTGGGAAGCCGGGTAGATGGCGACGTGATTGCGGTCCCCGATGATTTCTCCGGTCAATGCATCCACTTCCCGGATGCGGTCCACTTCATCCCCGAAAAATTCGATGCGGATACAATGTTCATCCCGGGAAGCCGGGAAGATTTCCACTACGTCCCCGCGCACCCGGAACGTACCACGCTGGAAGTTCACATCATTTCTTTCGTACTGGATGTCCACTAACCGGCGGAGCAGCTGATTCCGCTCGATTTCCATCCCTTTTCGGATGGACACCACCATCTCGCGGTACTCGTCCGGATCCCCTAAACCGTAAATGCAGGAAACGGATGCCACAATGATGACGTCTCTTCTTTCAAACAATGCGCTTGTGGCGGAGTGGCGCAGTTTATCAATCTCGTCGTTGATGCTGGCATCCTTTTCGATGTATGTATCCGATTGCGGCACATACGCTTCCGGTTGATAGTAGTCGTAGTAGCTGACGAAATATTCCACTGCATTGTTTGGGAAAAACTGTTTGAATTCGCTGTATAATTGTCCGGCGAGGGTCTTGTTATGGGCAATGACCAACGTCGGTTTATTGACTTCCTGGATGACGTTCGAAATGGTGAAGGTTTTCCCCGTTCCTGTCGCACCGAGCAGCGTTTGATGCTTTTTGCCTTCCCGGATGCCTTGAACAAGCTGGGCAATCGCTTTTGGCTGATCGCCACTCGGCTGATAGGGAGCGTGCAATTCAAAAGTATCGGCCATATTTCACTCGTCCTTTCCCAATATGTCGTATGAATATTTTAGCATATCCTACTGTAAATATCATTCATTTTGCGAACGTACATTCTGAAAAACGTGTTTACAGGCACAAAAAATGCCGCCTTTTGCATGCTTGTATAAGCTTGTGCAAAAGGCGGCTTTTTTTATATGGATAGTGGTGGCTCAGTTCAGTGACTCCTGCAACTCATTCAATTCCTTCGCATATTTATGGAACGCTTCTTCATTTCTTTCATCCAACGCCTGATCGATGAAATCCCTTAATTGTTCAATCCGATGTAATCTTTGTAATCGGTTCAAGAACAAGTCTACGTAAATTTCGTTCAACAATTTTTCAGAATCGTTTACTGCTGGATTTGACCCTGCTGCACTAGAGAAGTTTGCGTAAAAATTATTTTTATCCATCGATATCACCCCGATTCCTTTTTTCTATTATAAAAAATCGGGTGTGAATTTTCAATATTTTTAGAAAAATAAAACTCTTGCAGTATAATTTTAGTCATTTCTACTTTCTTTTTCCTTTTTATTATGTGTAAAAAAGCATATATGTGCATGAATTCACTTTTTGATTTTCCGCATCATTATGCGAAATGGAATGCCGAAATTTTGATTTTGGTCGCAAAAACGGGTTGAAATATCGTTTTTCAGTTTATTCTGTATTTTCAAAAATTTGTATTGATTTTCTAGCACTTTCCTATTATTATGATATTAGAACTACCAAATTACCATATTTTTAGAAAGGGTGAAAAAAATGGCTGATTTGAAAGATTTCGATTGGTATTACATTACTCCTAATACGTATGTCGTAGAACCTGTCGAGTATAACGGCAAATCTTGTTCACGGGTCTATGACAAATTCGAAATTTTTTACATCGATAAGAAACCGCTGAAACTCCTCAATGACACTTTCAGAAAGCTGGGCACCACTTACAAAGCGTCTATGGACTTTTCAAAAAGGTTTTTGGGGAAGGGGAAACATAAAGTTCCAATCGTTTTGTCTTATGATCAACCATACGTCTTTTTACCGGTCCTATCACCCTCTTCTTCAAAAAATATTTGGATTGCGCAACATGCGATTATTAACATCCGAAAAGGCAAAGATGGCACCATCATCACTTTAAAAAATGAAGTGGAAATCGAATTGCCCATCCACTACACTTCTTTCTGCGCACAATACGCATGTGCCACAATGCTTCTAAAATATGCGTTAAAACAGAGAAAGCTTTTTCAAAGGGAACTGGATTTTCTGGATGACCCGGATGATGACAAATAATCATTCAACAATTCCTCAACACGATTTCGCAACCGGATATTGGAATACCTTCTGACTTCGGAAACCTGCTTGTAATAAAACAGGTATTCTGTGAACAGGTCGTCCCTTTTCCCTTGAACGACCTTTAAAGAATTCTTTTTCAAATAGGATTTGGTGTTTTGCAAATCTTTCTCGGCCAACTTTTTGGCTTCTTCAATCAAGTGTACATACGGCCGCTTTAATTTAAACGGACCTTTCTCTATAAGTTCATAATCTTTTTCCAACACGATGAGCAACATCGGCAAATAAATGGCTGATTCCAAATACGGCACAGCTTCAATCGGGATGTGCGCCATACAAATTCCTCCCTGATAAAAATCTTTGGATAGGAACAAATGTTCTATTTCTATTATAGAACATATTCCATGAAAAATGCAATTGTGGATTTGTTGGGGAGAAGCCAATTTGATCAAAATACATAACTTTCTGAAGAGGGTGTGATTCGGAGCTCACCCAATCTTCCCCCTGTAAAAAGGGTGGGCTCCGTGTTCATATGAAATGGCTGCCTGAAAGTGGATTGATATCGACTTTTTGGCAGCTTTTTTCTTTTTTAAATGGAGGGTGCGGTTTTGAACTATGGGAGGCCACTTTGTGGGGATAAAATCCATTATTGGTGTGGATGCTGCCTAAATGGGGTTAGATGATGGTTTATTTAGTGGGGATAAAGGGGGATTGGGGGATGATGGGCATTTATGGGGGAGCGTTTCGTGCAGATTCACTCTCAACTCCTGCCAATGCATATTTCACTTGCGCGGATAGCACCTCTGCTTGCTCGGATAACTCCCCTACTTGCTCGGATAACTCCTCGACTTGCCCGGATAACTCCTCTGCTTGCTCGGATAGCACCTCTGCTTGCTCGGATAGCACCTCTGCTTGCTCGGATAGCACCTCAAATCCCAGCACCACTTGCACAAATAACATCTATCAATGTGCTTCGCCAAAATTGGCTCCTATTCAAACAAAAAAACGTGCAGAACCATCCATTGATTCTGCACGCTAACCATCCATTATTTTTTCGATGCGATTTGGGAGCGCAAATACGCATTAATAAACATGTCAATCTCGCCATCCATCACCGCTTGGACGTTTCCGGTCTCCACATTCGTGCGGTGGTCTTTTACCATGGAATATGGATGGAACACATATGAACGGATTTGGGAGCCCCAACCGATTTCCTTTTGCTCCCCGCGGAGTGCGGCCAATTCTTGCTCCTGCTTTTCAATTTCCAATTGATACAATTTCGCTTTCAACATGTTCATCGCTTTTTCGCGGTTTTTGATTTGGGAACGTTCCGCCTGGCAAGACACCACAATGCCTGTCGGGATGTGGGTGATGCGGACAGCGGAATCCGTCGTGTTGACGTGCTGGCCGCCTGCACCAGTGGAACGGTACGTATCGATTTTCAAATCTTCCGGACGGATTTCGATTTCAATTTCATTATTGAACTCAGGCATCACTTCGCAAGAAACGAAAGAAGTATGACGGCGGCCGTTTGCATCGAAAGGCGAAATGCGCACGAGGCGATGCACCCCTTTTTCCGCCTTCAAGTAACCGTATGCGTTATGGCCTTTAATGAGCAATGTCACCGATTTGATTCCGGCCTCATCCCCAGGAAGATAATCCAGCGTCTCCACTTTGAAGCCATGTTTTTCCGCCCAACGGGTATACATGCGGAGAAGCATGGAAGCCCAGTCCTGGGATTCCGTACCGCCTGCTCCCGGGTGAAGCTCCAGGATGGCATTGTTTTTATCATATGGTTCGCTTAATAAAAGCTGCAACTCAAAGTTTTCCAATCTTTCCTCGAACTCTTTCAACTCCTGGACGAGCTCTGCCTGCAAATCTTCATCCGGCTCTTCTTTCAACAGTTCAAGGGTCATTTCCAAATTTTCTTGAGTGGAAGATAAATCATTCAGTTCATTCACGATGGATTTTAAACTATTGACTTCATTAATGATGCTTTGGGCTTTGTTTTGATCATCCCAGAAATCCGGCATCATCATGATTTCTTCCAACTCTTGAATGCGGGCTTCTTTGTTTTCTAAGTCAAAGAGACCCCCTGAAATCCGCCAATTTTTCGGCTGTATTTTCCAACGTGTTTCTCACATCTGATAATTCCATAAAAGTTCCTCCATTTATCCATTTGATTTTGAATGGGAACAATAGCGGCATCCCGCCGCCATGCACATCCTCACGAAACAAAACCGCGCCATCGGAAAGATGACAACGGTTTTGGATAAATACCATTGTACGTAAAACCTGAATTTCACAAACCCATCTTATGCAAAATCACATTAGGATATTGCGCCATGGCAGTTTTTATATTTTTTGCCGCTGCCGCATGGACATGGGTCATTTCTTCCGATTTCCTGTTTTTTGCGGATTGGTTGGCGTTTCGGCTTTTCGCCGTCTTCTTTCGGATTCACCGCTTGTCCTTTTGCCACTTCTTCACGTTCCAAGTTGCTGCGGATTTGTGCTTTCATCGCATATCTTGTCACGTCTTCGCGGATGGCGGCAACCATATCTTCAAACATCGCGAAACCTTCTTGCTCATACTCACGCAACGGATCTGTTTGTCCATAAGCGCGGAGGTGGATACCTTGACGCAATTGGTCCATTGCGTCGATATGGTCAATCCATTTCGTATCGATGGAACGGAGCAAGATGACTTTCTCGAACTCGCGCATGCGCTCAGGCGTCAATTCTTGTTCTTTTTCGTTATAGCGTTCAATCACTTTATCGTAAATGAACTCGATCATTTCTTCAGGGGATTTATCTTGAAGATCGTTCACCGTAATCTCGCCTTCATCGAGGAGATTGGCTTTGATATAATCTTCCATCGCCTTGAAGTTCCAGTCATCTTTATTGCCTGCCGTATGCGTATGCACCATGTTTTCGATGGATTCGCGGATCATGTTTTCCACCAGTTCGCGCATGTTTTCGGATTCCAACACCGCGTTCCGCTCTTTGTAAATCACTTCCCGTTGTTGGCGCAACACTTCATCGTATTGCAACAAACGTTTACGGGCATCGAAGTTGTTGCCTTCCACGCGTTTTTGGGCGGATTCCACCGCTTTGGACACCATTCTTGACTGGATCGGCTGGGAATCGTCCATCCCCAATTTCGTCATCATGGCTTTCATGCTGTCGGAACCGAAGCGGCGCATCAAATCATCTTCAAGGGACAAATAGAATTGGGATACCCCAGGATCCCCCTGACGTCCGGAACGACCGCGCAACTGGTTGTCAATACGTCTGGATTCGTGGCGTTCTGTCCCGATGACCGCAAGTCCGCCAAGCTCTTTAACCCCTTCGCCGAGCTTGATGTCCGTACCACGGCCGGCCATGTTGGTCGCGATGGTCACGGCGCCTTTTTGTCCGGCTTGGGCGATAATTTCCGCTTCCCGTTCATGGTTTTTCGCATTCAATACGTTATGCGGAATTTTATGTTTTTTCAACATCTCTGAAATGATTTCAGAGGTTTCAATGGCCACCGTACCCACAAGCACCGGTTGCCCTTTGGCATGGCGTTCCGCAATGTCTCTGACCACCGCTTCAAATTTCCCTTTCATTGTGGCATAAATGAGATCCGGTTTGTCGATACGGGCAACCGGTTTGTTTGTCGGAATCACCACAACGTTCATATTGTAGATATTGCGGAATTCCTCTTCTTCCGTTTTCGCTGTACCGGTCATACCGGCCAATTTTTTGTACATACGGAAGTAGTTTTGGAAGGTAATCGTTGCCATTGTCATGGATTCGTTTTGGATTTCCACGCCTTCCTTCGCTTCAATCGCCTGATGAAGCCCGTCGGAATAACGGCGTCCTTTCATCAAACGGCCAGTGAAGCTGTCGACGATGATGACTTCCCCGTCTTGCACCACATAGTCCACATCCCGGTGCATCGCCACATGGGCTTTCAAGGATTGGTTGATGGCATGGAGCAAGCGGACATGGGACAAATCGTACAAGTTGTCGATACCGAACGCTTTTTCCGCTTTCGTAATACCGCTTTCCGTAAGTGTAACGGTTTTTGTCGTTTCATCATACGTGTAATCTTCATCTTTTTTGAGCATGCGGACGAAAGCATTCGCCTGAACATAAAGTTTGGCGGAACGCCCTGCATGTCCGGAAATGATCAACGGTGTTCTCGCTTCATCGATTAAGATGGAGTCCACCTCGTCGACAATGGCGAAGTTTAATGGCCGTTGCACTTTATCCTCTTTATAAAGCACCATGTTGTCGCGCAAATAGTCGAAACCAAGTTCATTATTGGTGCTGTATGTAATGTCCGCTGCATAAGCCGCGCGTTTTTCTTCTTTCGTCAAGCTGTTCAAGTTGAGCCCAACCGTCAAACCTAAAAATTCATACAGTTTGCCCATTTCTGTGGCGTCACGTTTTGCCAGGTATTCATTGACTGTCACCACATGGACACCTTCGCCTGGAAGGGCATTCAAATAAACAGCCATTGTGGAAGTCAATGTTTTCCCTTCCCCGGTTTTCATTTCAGCGATGTTTCCGTCATGCAACACCGCGGCCCCCATCACTTGCACGCGATAAGGGTACAAGCCGAGCACTCTTCGCGCGGCTTCACGGCAAACAGCGAAAGCTTCAGGCAACAAGTCGTCCAAACTTTCACCGTTTTGATAACGCGCTTTGAATTCCTCTGTTTTATTGCGAAGTTCTTCATCAGAAAGCTTTTCCATTTGTGGAGCCAATGCATCCACTTCATCCGCGATTTTATTCAACCGTTTCAATTCTTTTTTGTTTACATCAAATAATTTATTTAAAATATTTGCCATCGAAAATCTTCACTTCCCATTCAGTCTTAACTTTCATTTTATCATTCGTGGAATATTGGTGCAAATAAGCGCCATTGTTTTAAAGAAGTTGTCAGATTTAATCGGGAGAAAGATGACAGTATGAACCACAATTATTATTGCTCAAAAGACAATAAATTGGAAGGGAGAAAATGAATGGAAATGGATTGGGGGAATGGGGATTCTCACAAATAAGAAAAGCAGTTTATGCCGGGACACCAACACACACTGCCTTTCACCAATTAAACTTCCGTTATTTGCACTTCCTCTTCCCCATACAGCTTATAAGCGCGATGATCAATCATTCCAGGGGCATATTCGAAAGGAATGAAGCGTTTGATGCCCGCTGTGACAAACTTTTTGGCATTCGCCACCGCTTCTTCAATCGGTTTTCCTTTCGCCAGTTCCGCCGTGATGGCTGCCGAATAGGAACAACCTGCGCCATTAGTATGGATGGTATCAATTCGAGGGGCTTCCAATCGGATCATTTTATTCCCATCGTACAAAATGTCCACTGCCGGCCCTTCAAGACGGCCGCCTTTCACAAGCACATATTTTGGACCGAGCTGCAGAAGGTCTCTTGCCGCGTCCTGCAAATCCCCGATGGAGTTGATTTCCTGGCCGCCGAGCAAATAAGTGGCTTCCGGCATATTCGGCGTAATGATGGTCGCCTGTGGAATCAGCTTCGTTTTGAGCGTTTCCATCGCATCAAAATCAAGGAGTGGCGAGCCGAATTTCCCGAACATCACCGGATCGACGACGATGTTTTCGATTGAAGCGGTTTCCAGCCAATTTGCCACCAATTCAATGATTTCCTTTGAAAAGAGCATGCCGGTTTTCAATGCATCGATGTCCTCTTGTTCATTGATGATGAGAAGTTGCGCTTCGATGGCATCTAAAGGCTGGATGAACAAGCCTTGTTCTTTGCTTGGATGTTTGGCGTTGATGGCAGTGATGGCCGTAAACCCGTACACCCCAAGTTCCTGGAAGGTTTTCAAATCCGCCTGGATGCCGGCACCACTGCGGGCCGCTGCTCCTGCCACTGTACATGCTTTAGGTAATGTCATGACTTTTGCTCCTTTTGTCAAACCCTAGTAGAATTTTTAATTTATTTTAATTCTTTTATGGCATGGATGAAAATATTCAAAACCGGCAATTTGTATAAGGTCAGATGGAGGAGGCAGGAAAAGGCCAAATGCCTGCATCTCCAAAAGGGCACCAATCATGGAATTTCCACATATACTAATGGGCACCCATCAAAGCCACTACGCTACGGAAGAAGGTTGTCCATTGTCAGAAAGGAAAAATCCATCCGTTTCCTATATACTTCTTGCCTTGTTAATCATCATTTGGGGTGTGAGCTGGCCCATCTATAAACATGGGGTTCAATTTATGCCTCCGCTCCTCTTCGCCGGCATCCGTTCCTTTATCGCGGGAATCCTCCTGTTCATATTCGCGTGGAAATCGCGGCATTTGATCCGGTTCAAAGAACATTGGAAGTTTTACGTCATCTCGGCAATTTTAAATAATATCCTTTACCTTGGCCTGCAAACGGTCGGGATGGTGTATTTGCCGGGGGGACTGTTTTCCGTGCTTGTCTACATCCAGCCGGTGCTGCTCGGCATTTTGTCCTGGTGGCTTTTGAATGAACAGATGACCATCGCCAAAATGGCAGGCCTGGTGCTCGGCTTTACCGGGATTGTGCTGGTGAGCATGGATGGCTTGATGATCCATCTCTCGGCCATCGGGGTGATTCTCGCCCTTGCCACGGCACTTGCTTGGGCCAGCGGGGTCATTTTTGTCAAGAAATTAAAAACCCGCATCGATTTCTATTGGATGGTCGTGATGCAATTGATCCTTGGCGGCGGAACGCTTCTCCTTTCCGGGTACTTCTTTGAAGGCGTCCATGCAATCGTTTGGAACGTAGATTTGATCAGCACCATCGTTTGGGGCGGAACGGCAGGAATGGCTGCGGGGCAAGTGATTTATTTTAAACTGATGAATGAAGGGGAAGCAAGCAAAGTCGGCGCCTATACGTTTTTAGTGCCGATCATCTCCGTCTTCGTCAGTGCCATCTTTTTGGATGAAGCCATCACTAAAAATTTGTTTATCGGGATGATGTTGGTCGGTTCAAGCATTTATTTGGTGAATCGCAACATCGGAACGGGGGCAGCTACTGGTCATCACTTGAAGAATAACAGATAAGGGGACTTCTCCATTTCAAGCCGGGGATAAGGGAAAGTGTTTCATGGGGGAGCAGACATAATATTTAAGTGCTGTACGAATTTTGGGGGCTAACCCAAAAACTTTAGGGGATGCTATACGATTTTGGGCGGCTAACCCAAAAACTTTAGGGGCGGCTGTACGTGCTGCGGCGCTTGTGCAGCAGTGTGGCACAACCTTCAGGGGAGCGCTGTACGATTTTGCGGTGGCTTGTGTGGAAGTATGAAGCGCAACCTTCAGGGGCGGCTGTACGTGCTGCGGCGGCTTGTGTGGAAGTATGAAGCGCAACCTTCAGGAGCCTCCGTAATGACTGCGGCAGCTTATGTGAAAGCATGTCACACCCCTTCTCTGAACCCCCCCATGCATTATCGTTAATGTGAAAAAGCTCCCTGCTGACATGCAGCAGAGAGCTTGGATTCGGTTTGGGAAAAGAATTAAGTTGTTTCGATTAAGCCGTATTTTCCGTCCTTGCGTCTGTAAACGATGTTAGTGCTGTTTGTTTCCGCATCAGTGTAAATATAGAAGTCATGGCCGAGCAGGTTCATTTGAAGGATGGCTTCGTCTTCGTCCATTGGTTTCAAATCAAATTGTTTTGTACGAACGATTTCAAATTCTTCTTCTTTTCCGTTTTCATGATTGTTTGGAACAGAAGTGCCGGCGAAGTAAACGCCTACACCTTCACGGTCACGGAGCTTGCGGTTGACTTTTGTTTTATGTTTACGGATTTGACGTTCAAGTTTATCTACAATCAAGTCAATTCCTGCATACATATCTTCATGACGTTCTTCGGCACGGAGCGTTAAGTTTTTCAACGGAATTGTTACTTCCACTTTCGCTTTCTTGTCATTGTATACTTTCAAGTTTACATTGGCAGTTGCGTTAACTCCTTCATTGAAATATTTTTCAATTTTCTGAACTTTGTTGATAACGTACTCTCGAATTGCTGGAGTTACTTCAATGTTCTCACCGCGAATGTTAAAGTTTAGCATGTAAACTCCTCCTTTACTTACCCTATGTAAATTATATTCTACATAAGTTTGCAAATTCCTTCTATAATTTATGTGATGTTTTTAGGAATTCGACAAATTTTCAAAATCCAAAAAAGGAATGAATAAATCAAGGAAAATTGGACAAAGATGCCCTTCCATGACCGATTTCAACCGCCATTGATCTGTCATCCGCAACCGGAATACAACTGCCGAAATCCTTCAGTGCTTATAACGTTTATACCCTAAGTACATACGGACAAACACCCTTTGCTAAAAATTACTGTATATTAATAAAAAGATTGGATCCATACCTGGAGCATTGTCGAAACATCTTTCCTTTTTCCGCTAATTTACATACAGGAAATGCGAAGGTGCGCATCAGGGAACTTTCCATTTTTCCTGATTTATAAAACGCCTTGCAGCCAAACAGAAGGATGCAAAGCGTTTTTATGGGGAAATAGGAAACACGCAGGATATTTCAAAGCGATCTACACTTGTTGCACATTTTGAAATTGCTGTTGGCGGTTCAGCTTGATGACCTCTTTCCAAGTATCGCGGAACTCTGTTGCCAGCCCAATCACTTCATCCACCATTTCGGTGTCGTTTTTTATATTCGCTTCAACCAGGCGGCGGTTCATGTATTCATATAATGGATAAATTTGTTTGGATATTTCATATTCCATGTTGAGCGTAACCATTAATTCCGTAATGATATTTTGGGCTTTTTGAAGATTCGTATTTTTCTCTTCAATGTTTTTTTCTTCCATTGCCTTTTTCGCCAAATTTAAAAATTTAATGCAGCCGTTGTAAAGCATTAATGTCAATTCCCCAGGAGATGCAGTGTTCACACTGTTTTGTTTGTACGCCTTGTAAGCGTTAAGTTGAAACGACATATACGACTCCCCTTTTAAACGTACATATAAAGAACTACGATTATTTTACTATCATTTTATCATATTTTTGGTATTTTGTAGATATTTTATCTTGATACTGTAAATGGATGATCCGTAATGTATTGTCGTTCCAGCCCCTCTGTTCCGGACATTTTACATAAAGAAAAAAGAGATACTAATGAATCTAGTACCTCCTAAAATATCCGAACCTGACTAACCAAGAAGATTTAAAACCCCGGAAGATTGTTGATTGGATTGGGCCAACACGGCTTGCACCGCCTGAGATAAAATGCTGTATTTCACTTGTTTCAACATTTCGCTTGCTATATCTGCATCCCTTATACGGGATTCGGATGCGGTCATATTTTCATTATAGTTCACTACATTATTCGCGATATGGTCCAGGGAATTTTGATACACCCCAAATTTTGCCCGCTCATCCGAGATGATTTGAATGGCAATATCTATTTTTCCAATTGCTTGACTCGCATGATTCCTGGACTTTTCAACTCTTAAACTCGCCGTTGTGGCATCCGTCAAATCGACAATAAATTCATTTCCCGAATTTGGGCCGACTTGCAAAATTAAACCTAATACAGAATTTTGTTTAGTCGCTTCAGAACCCGAGTCGCTACCACTGTCTGCATCATCAGAAGGAGAGAATCAAGATCATAGGGTCCTGAGATATAAATCCCTGAATTATTGGTAACGGCATCTCCGACCGCAATGAAATGATCCCCCATAGAGACAACGTCATATAATCCGTTATTCCAGTAATTTGAAGGCACACGGATCCAGGTTTCGCCATCCAAAGAAATTGCGTGGCCCAACGTTTCTGAACCAACTATCACAAAATGCCCACCTGTCCATCGAACTTTATTTAACGGAGAATTGGTGATTGAAGGGCCTATAAATTCAGTATCATCCGACCAATTAATCCCATCCGTGGAATAATAGATCTTGCCAAGTGTCCCATAACCAGTAACGGCGACATATTTTCCATTGCCATACGCGACACTTGAAAACGTTCCAGATATAGGCTTGCGGAATTCCCAAATCACCCCGTCACTTGAGACGCCGGTCAATGATGTGCCGGAAACAAAGAATTCATCGGTTTCTTCATTCCATATGACATCCACTATTCTTCGATTCGTCCCATCATTGGGGACCGCCATTTCATCCCATGTTTTCAAATCGGTTGAAGAATACATGGTCATATAAATTTTCAAGTTGTTCCCGTATGCGCCCGTCTGTTTCCAGCCAACCGCGACATAGGCACTTCCATTCGAAGCAATGCTCGAAATTTCTATACCTGTATACGGACTTTCGAGCACAATATCCGGAATGGTTTGTTTCCATTCGTAAGCATCTTCAGAGACAAAAACGCCTCCTTGATTACTCACCGCAACAAATTGCCGGTTATCTTCATCCCACACGACATCCTTGAAGTAGTTCGACCCAAGAGTGATTTCATCGCCATCCATGTTTTTCAGGACAGCCCCTTTCGACCAATTGGTGCCGTCATATCGGATGACCCCATCTTGTCCAACAATGACTAATAGGTCCCCATTATACTCGACACCATAGTGATCCCAAAGTATATTAATACCGAGTTCCTCTTGCCGTATGTGATAAAACCGCATCGGCACCAGATTGGCAGGCAAATCCTCCTCATCAATGGGAGGAATCAGCAGTTCATCATCAATGGATTGGAAATATTGATCGTAATAAGAAGGGTCCTTCTTCACGTTCAACAAGTGGATTCCATTAAAATTTGTATTTTTGGCAATATTGTCTATACTTTGTTTCAATTGATCGATTTCATTTTGCACTAATTGGCGGTCTTCCTTTGTCAAAGTATCATTTGCGGCTTGGACACTTAATTCCCTCATCCGATGCAACAGGGAATGGATTTCATGTAAACCGCCTTCTGCTACATCAACAAGGGAGATTCCATCTTGAATATTTTTGCTTGCCATTTGGAGGCCGCGGATCTGCCCTCTCATTTTTTCCGAAATGGCCAATCCTGCCGCATCGTCTCCAGCCCTGTTTACCTGGAAACCGGACGATAATTTTTCCAACACTTTCGATTGGGCATTATGATTCCGAGTCTGGTGCCCGATAATGTTGATTGACACAATATTATGATGAATAATCAAATGCATTCTCCCCTTCGAATATGAAACAACGCCCATCCCATGTACAAGTTAAACTGATATGATGCCTGTGCGAATTCGTGTATTTTGTTATAAAAATTTGTTTGAATTTCTTTGAATAAAAAAGGGCACAACATTAACAAAAAGAAGTTGGAAAAGCGATATTCCCTTACAAGGTGAATCGAATGAATAAAATTTGCCCCATAATCCACCGATACGCATTGGATTCAATAGAAAAACCCCTTACATCCTAAAGTCGAATGTAAGGGGTCTTTGAGGGGAAATAAAATAAGGAACTGTTTCAAAAACAACTTACACTTGTTGTACGTTTTGATAATGCTGTTGGCGATTCAATTTAATGACCTCTTTCCAAGTGTCACGGAACTCAGTAGCAAGCCCGATCACTTCTTCCACAATCTCCGGATCATTTTTGATGTTTGCTTCCACTAATCGGCGATTCATATATTCATATAATGGAAGAATTTGTTTTGAAATTTCATAATCCATATTGAGTGTAACCATCAGTTCGTTAATGATATTTTGGGCTTTCTGAAGATTGACATTTTTTTCTTCCATGTGTTTTTCTTCGATGGCTTTTTTTGCCACATTCAAAAATTTAATGCAGCCATTGTATAGCATAAGCGTCAATTCGCCTGGGGAAGCGGTGTTGATGCTGTTTTGTTTATAAGCGTTGTATGCAGTATTTTGTAATGCCATGTAAGACTCTCCTTTTTGGAAATAACCGGATTGCTATAAAAAGCAATCCGCATTATTTTCTTTTGTCGTAATATCTGCCATCCATTGCCTGTACACTCGCATATGGATTGATATATTGCTTTTCATATTTCTTGGTATCGTTGAATTTTTTTAAATCCGCCTTGACTTCATTGAACAAAAGATCCAACCTTTCCCGGATCCCTTTGTCCAACTTATATAAAGTGACATGGGTTTCATCGGTTTCATCATATTGAAAATTTTGTTCCCGCAGTTGCTTCACAAGTGTTCCCCGTTCATCCAGCAACCCATTGACTTCATCAATGTATTCGGTCCTTTCCTCGCCGGAAGGGAACGCGGATAAATGCTTGTAAAGTTTCGCTGACACTTGCAGCAATTGTTGAATTAAGTCCATTGAACGACTCTCCTGACAAAAAGCATAAGTATCTGATTAGTACGATGGCATAAACAGACTCGATTGCATATTGGCTTTATTGATGGCTTCTTCCATTCTTGTAAATTGATTATAATAACGTTCTTCGATAGCTTTTAAACGGTCTTTCCATGCTTCAATTTGATCATCCAACGAACTGATGGTTCTGCCAAGGGAATAAGTATTATCGGCAAAAGAAGTTTTACCCGCTTTGTCATCAATTTGTTTACTTGCCGTATCCACGGCTGTACGCAATTTTGCAACAACGCCATTTTCGGAATCGGTGAAAAGTTTTACCACCGCTTCCGGATCCTTGGCAATGGCTTCTTTCAGTTTGTCCTCATCCAATTGAAGTTTTCCGCCATCCGTATAAGTGGCAGTGGTTGTAACACCGATATTGAACAAACCTTTGAATGGATTATTTTCACTGACCGTATAAATCGCATTCCGCATTCCGGAAAGCGCCGTGCTGAGGATGGTGTCATTCCGCAACAACCCTTGTTTTGCCTTCTCTTCCCATTTTTTAATCTGCTCTTCGGTCATTTCCGCTTTCTGCGCATCAGTCAACGGCGGATAATTCAAATTTTTCTTTTCTTTTAACGGCGTGTTGATACTTTCAATAATTTCGTTATACATGTTAACGAATGATTTGATTTTTTCAACCATGCCGTCCGTATCAATGGAAGAAGAAATGGTAACCGTGCCATTATAATTTGGATCATTGGCCTGATTGAATGTCTGTTTCAATGTAATTGAATATCCCGACTCTTTGATGGAATTGGATGTGCTTTCCTTTTGGATGCCGTTGATTGTGTAGATGGCATTCGTTCCATTAGCAACGAATTTTGAAGAGCCTGAAGTGAATCCAAGAACGTTAAATAAATTTTCATTATCCTCTTTGATCTGAATGGCGCCTCCTGCCACACTGCCTGTAGCATTGGCAGTGATGGACATCTGGCCGTTGCCGAATACAACCGTAACCCCTGCACCGGAAGTATTGATGGACTTCACCAAATCTTCGATGGTATCCGAGCTGGAATAGTTGATTTTTGTATCCTTCATCGAGCCGTCACTTTGGATGACACTTAAAGTGAACGATCCATTGGTTTCACTAAAATTTTTTATATCTTTTAAAAGCGTAGCGGAATTGGCTTTAATATTGATTGTTGCTTCCTCGTTGCTTTCGGATAACGTATTGCCATCAACCGAAAATCCCAGTTTCATAAAAAAATTAGGGTTGTTTTCGACTATTACCGAATCGCTTCCAAGGGATAATTTTCCATTAGTTATCTTTGCATTTGTTAAGCCTGCATCTTTTAATTTGGAAAGCAGCGTATCAATGGTATCGTCTTTTGTATAAGTGATCGTTTTCCCTTCATCTTCGCCATTCAATTTGATCGTAAAGCTGCCTGTGCCTTCGGAGCTTCCATTAATTCCGAAATCGGATAATTTATGTTGGCCGTTAATGGCGGATGTCATCAATTGACTTCCCAATTTGGATGCGGATGTCGCCAGTTGGGAAACGGAAGAGAGATTCAACGTTCCGACAGCCGTATTGTCTGCTGTGACGCTGACTTTGCTTCCGTCGCTGACGGATGTTTTGCGGACAAGCAAACTTTTTTGCAAACCGAATTGGTCGAAAAGGTTTTTGGAAAATGTCTCCAACTTCAAGTCGATCTCACGATAAGCATCCCGTTGCCATTCGTATTTTTGTTTTTGTTGCTGAAGTTTTTCCATTTTGGCACTTTCAGCTTTCATGAGCTTTTCTACAATCGAATCGATATCCATCCCTGAAGAAAGTCCAGACAAACGTTTATTGGCTGTCTGCAAATAGGAATAAGATGACGTTGAAGAAACTGAGTCTGCCATTGTAACCCCTCCTTAAATTTTTTCGTCTATGATCATTCCCACGAGTTTTTGCATTTCATAAAAGGCATCAAGCAGCTTTTTCGGCGGAATTTCTTTGATGACTTCCTGTGTTTGCAGATCGATGACCGTAACATAGTAGCGTTCCAACTCATCATGGTAAACAAATCTGGTGCTGCGATGATTGATTTCCAGAAATTCGTTCATGGAATTGACTGCCTGCTCGATTTTTTCTTTTGAAATTTCGATACGGTCTTCTTTCGCAATGCCCGGATTTTCCGAATCTACTTGCGCTCCGACTTTTTCCAAAGGGGCATTATCGTTCGTTTTTACAACCTGTGAAACTTCAACAGCTGATTTTGCTGAAATTTGCATACATCTTCCTCCTTGAATGAAACCGAACAAAAGAGAATTTTTCTAATAGTTATATCGGATGGTTCACAAAAATTTATACTGTTTGACAAAAAAGTGGATAAAAAAATAAAATGCGTACAATCTATCGTACGCATTACCAATATGTAGTCTGTCCTAAAAAATGCTCAGAAGGTTCAACAATACAAGGATCATCTTTATTTTTTATTATTGCTTTTAAATGCCTATTACCTTATTGCTCAGTTTCAATAATTGCTACATCTTTCGTATTACTAAGCTTTTTCTCTTTGTTTCAATAATTGTTCACAAATCAAAAAATCTAATTCGGTATCAATATCAAATGAATTTTCTCTACACATAATAAATGCTTTTGTATTTTGGGTCAGGAATGATTTTTCCTCTAATAACTTCTCTACCTTCGCAATATATAATGCTCCATTTAACATATAAACTGGAGGCAAATCTTGTCTTCTAGTTGCCACTTCCTCTTGTTTTATTAAAGGATTCATTTGACCACTTTTTTCTACATTGTACATCCAATAAGGACTTTTTTCAGCATGTGTTACACTGACACAAAAGTCTAATTTTTTATTTAATAGGAATTCAATACAACCATCAATATCCTCAACAGTTCTTAGAGGAGATGTAGGCTGTAATAATAACACATAATCATACCCTGGACATTTTTCAATTGCATGAAGAACTGGTTCTATACCAGGTGTATTATCCTGAGCTAATTCAATTGGTCGAACAAAAGGAACTTCACAACCATATTTTTTGGCCGCTTCAATGATTTCTTCATCTTCTGACGATAATATTAAACGCGTAATATATTTGGATTTCTTTGCTTCTTCAATAGTCCAAGCGATTAAGGGCTTACCTGCTAAATCTCGGATATTTTTGCGTGGTACACCTTTTGAACCTCCACGAGCTGGAATAATAGCTAAAATTTTCGGCTGCATTCATAACGCTCCTTAAATTCTAAATTGGCTCTTTCAAAATCATCCATTCTCCCGATGTCCAACCAATATTCTCTAATTGGAAAAACCGTTGTCTTTTTTTCTTCGTCTAATAATTTTTGAAATAACTCCGGCATATCATAAAATTGATTTTTAGGTATGTATTCTAATGTTTCGGGATTTAAAACATAAATACCAGCATTTACAAAACTTTTATGTATTGGTTTTTCTTTTATGGATATTAATCTTGCTCCATCAGTTTCAATTACACCATATGGTATTTGGTATTCATATTCTCGTACACACATTGTTGCCAAAGATTCATTCTCCATATGATAATGAATCAATTGTTCAAAATTTACTTGTGTTAATAAATCTCCGTTCATTACAAAAAAAGGTTTTAATGGTTTTATAGGTAATAATGATAGAGCGCCAGCAGTCCCCATTCTTTTTGTTTCTTCTATATAAGAAATATTCACATCAAATGCTCCACCATTTTGAAAGTAATTTTGAATCACTTCTTTTTTATAGTTGACACTTAAAATAAAATTTGTAAATCCACATTGTTTAAATCCTTCTATAATTGTTTCCAAAATGGGTTTCCCCCCAACTTGCAACATTGGTTTAGGGATTTCATTTGTTAGAGGTCTTAATCTAGTCCCTAAACCGCCAACCATTAATACTACTAAATTATCATTATTAGAAACTGCTTTATCAAGGAATAAAATATCGATAATTCTATTGTTTTTATCAACAATAGGAAGCTGTTTAAGTTTTTTTTCCCTCATTACTCGAAAATATTTATTTCTAGATTGTCCAACTAAAGCAGTAATAGGGGAAGGATTCATTACTTCTGTAATTTTCACATCTAAAGAATCCCCCCGTAAAATACTTCTACGTATATCTCCATCCGTCACAGTTCCTAATAGTCTACCATTTACATCTACTACTACTGCAAATTGTAGCGTAGACTGATCAATTATTTTCATTGTTTCTAAAAGGGTATTGTTTTCACTAACAATAATTGACTTCCAATCTTTCATTCATCTCACTTCCTTTGCAGGCACACCTACCGCTTTTACATCATGATTAATATCATGAATAACAACAGCTCCAGCACCAACCAAACAATTATTTCCTATACGAATATTTTGAATAATCGAAGCTCCTGTTCCCACATGGGTTCCATTTCCTATTTTTACTCCACCAGAAAGAGTCGTGCCTGGTGCTAAATGAACGTGGGCACCAATTTCACAATCATGATCAATTTTTGAACCTGTGTTGACAATAGTATTATCGTCAATAATAGTATTTGTTTGAATAATTGCACCTGCCATAATTTGAACACCTTGTCCCAACTTTACAGATGGAGCAAGAATTGCAGATGGGTGAATTACATTAACAAAGGTATAATCCTCATTTATAAATAATTCAAATATTTTCCGTCTAAAATCATTAACACCAACAGATCCAATTCCTAATACTAATTCCACTTCTTTTGAATCATATTTTAAAATCTTTTCATCATTTCCTAAATAAGGTATACCGAACTGATTTTCTTCTTTTTTTGGGGCTGTAAAACCAATAATGTTGCGATTTTGACTCAATAATATCTCTGTTAAAACAGAAGCATGACCGCCATTTCCAAGAATAATTATTGGCTTATTCATCGATTAAATCGTCCTTTTTATATGATTTTTTAGAAATTTTTCCAATATAAGACCAATAGTATTTAGAAGGAATTCCGCTGCCAGGTCGTTTAATAGTTAAATTGCCTTTATTAAAAACTTCACCAGCTTTAATTGATTTTTTAGCCACTAAACTTTTTCGAGCTGCTTTCCTGTTTTCAAGCTCGATAAATGATGGTTCTTTTTTTCCTGTTCCTAATGCCAATTCTACTTCTCTTATACTTTTTACCATTTCTTTTAATTCATCAGGCTCCAATGAAGCAAGATGATCTGGACCTTCCATTGTTCGATCAAGGGTAAAATGTTTTTCAATCACTCTTGCACCTAATGCTGTTGCAGCAATCGGAACCGATATTCCTTTCGAATGATCCGATAATCCCACTGGTAATTCAAATTCCTTTTCCATTTGCTCCATTGCCTTTAAATTGATAGTTTCAAATGGTGCTGGATATTCAGTGGTACAATGCAAAATTGTTACATATGTTTTCAAAATATTTTTTGCTTCTTGTGTTTTATAAAATTCATTGACCCGTTCCAATGAAACAAAATCTTTTGGATTGGCAAAACCAAATGCGATAAATGCCAAAGCTTCATGAATTTCATCTATCGTCGCCATTCCGGTGGATAAAATAATAGGCTTTTGCTTTGTTGCAATATAATGAATAAGCGGTAAATTTGTTAACTCTCCAGAAGGTATTTTGGCAATTGAAATCTTCAAATCATCGAAAAGAAAATCGACACTCTCAAAATCAAAGGGTGTCGATAAAAATTCAATATTTTGAGTCTTGCAATATTCTTGCAACTGAGCAAATTCATCGAAGCTCAATTCCAATTGTTTCAGCATTTCAAATTGAGAAGTCGCTTCACCTAAATTTTCAATTTGATAATTTGCTTGTTGTGCGGTTTTTGTTACAAGATTTTCAGTTTTAAAGGTTTGGAATTTTACGGCATCTGCACCAGCCATTTTGGCAACATCCACTAATTTTTTTGCAATTTCAAGTGAACCGTTATGATTCACTCCTGCTTCGGCAATAATATAAATTTTATTCATTTATCATAAAACTCCTTAACGATATAAAAATTTTCAATACTTTTTAATATATCCATGATTTTTAAAGATGCTTTTCCATTACCGTATATTTGCTCATAAGGTCCTTTAAAATGTAATGCTTTATCTATAGTTTGTAGTAACATTTCATATTCCGGCTTTGAATCGAATACAGAATTTGGACGTTCTCTTCCCGCCTGCCTATTCCCAATATTCACACTTGGTGTATGTAAATATGGCGCTTCTATTAGTGCACTGGAAGAATTACCAATCACTAATTCTGCATATTTCATTGCACTTAAATAACGTAGCTGCCCTAACGAATCAAATAAATATGCATTTTTATTTTTCTCTACAAACTTAAAAATTTGTTGATTAATAAATCTACCCCCGTTATCCGCATTGGATTTTGTAAAAACTAAATTTTTATCTTTATAACGTTCCAACACCTTGAGTAATACTCCAATCCCTGATATATCTCCATTCGTTTCTGGATGATAGGTTATTAAAAAAAGTTCTTTGTTCGTATCTAAATTTAATTCAGAAAAAAGTTCTTCTTTGTTCATTAATTTTAAATTAATAATGTTATCAACACCTAAAGCTCCTACATTCCAAACTCTACTTGGATGCTCCCCAAGTTGAATTACGCGTTTACGATGGGTTTCACAACTTGTAAAATGCCATGTTGCCATCTTTGTTATTGAATGTCTTATTGCATCATCATAAGCACCGAATGTACATTCTCCCCCGTGTATATGAGCAATTGGAATTTGCATAATTAGAGCAGTTTGGGCAACCGACAACATTTCAAAACGATCTCCTAAAATAATTATTAAATCCGGTTTTAATCTTTCAAACACATCAGCAAAACTAATATTTGCTAAGCCCATCGATTTTACTACTCCCTGAGGGCTATCAGAAGATATAAGAATTTCTACTTTTTCATTAATAAAAAACCCATCTTTTTCTATTTGATGGAAGGTTAGTCCAAATTCAGGTGACAAATGCATACCGGTAGCAACTATTTGTAATTCAAATTCTTCATCTTCTTGTATCCTTTTCATTAAGTTACATAGTAATCCATATTCAGCACGAGTAGCTGTAACTACGCAAATTTTACGTTTCATATTTCGCTCCCGTATTTATAATATTGGTGCACTTGGAATATTCACAATTTTCTGTTTTAATTGCATTGTTGTATTCATTTCCATCATCGGATTATTTTTATACATTTTTAGTTCATGAAGAGGCTGCCAAATTGGACGACTCATTACACCATTATCATTTAAAAAAGAGAGTACTTTATTTCGATTTAATGAATCTTCTAAAATTAAAGTTTGTAACCAATAGTTACTCTCACTGTTCAACGGTTGCTTAAAAAGTTGTACACCTTCTAAATTACATATTAATTGTTCATATTTTTCTGTTAATAATTTCTTTTTTCGTAAGAAAACTTTTATTTTCTCAAGTTGCGCACATCCCAACGCCGCATTAATATTCGGCATTCGATAGTTATAGCCAATTTCGTCATGTACATATTCCCAACGATGTGGAATTTTAGCGGTGGTTGTTAGATGTTTCGCATAATCAGCCAACGCATCATCATTCGTTACAATTGCTCCCCCGCCGCCAGTTGTAACAATTTTATTCCCATTAAAACTAAATGCGGCTACTTTTCCAAACGTGCCTGTATGTTTTCCTTTATAATAAGAACCTAATGATTCAGCCGCATCTTCTACTAATACTAAATTGAATTTATCGCATACTTCGAGTAGTCCATCCAAATCTACAGGATGCCCAAAGGTATGCATTGGAACAACAGCAGCAATCCGTCTACCAGTTTGCTTATTATAGAGCTTTCCATTTCTTAGAACACCAATTTCTTCTAAATGTTTATTCAATTTTATTGGGTCCATTCCTAAAGTTTCATAAGAAACATCAACAAAATGTGGAATAGCTCCTAGATAAGACGCTGCATTGGCAGTGGCAACAAATGTCAATGATGGCATTAAGACTTCATCATTTTCTTCTACCCCTACAATTTTAAGCGCAATATGCAAAGCGGCAGTACCATTTACAACGGCAACTGCCCGCTTTGCACCAACGAATTTCGCTAATTCTTCTTCAAATCGAGTAACATAAGAACCAACTGATGAGACCCAACCTGTTTTAATACACTCTGTCACATATTCGATTTCTTTTTCATCAAAAGTCGGTTCATGTAAAGGAACAACATCTTTTCCATACATTTTTTTGATTTCATTTGCAAATTGAATCCATTGTTCATTCATATATTATAAACATCTGCCTTATATTGAGATAGGTTTTTTGGATTAGTAAACCATTCAATCGTTTCTTCTAATCCTCGACGGAAACCTTCTTTACCGCCATATTTTGGCTCCCAGCCAAGCAATTCTTTAGCTTTCCTATTGTCTGCCCATAATCGCTCTACTTCGCTTTTTTCAGGGCGCAAACGCTGTTCATCCGTTTCGATTTTTAAATCTATACCCATTATATCGGCAATCATTTCAGCAGTTTCACCAATAGATATTTCATAGTTTGAACCAATATTAATCACTTCGCCAATTGAATTGGGTGAATTCATAATAGAAATAAATCCCTGGACAGTATCTTTTACATAGTTAAAATCTCTCGTCGGGCTGACAGCGCCAAGTTTTATCGTTTCTTTACCACTGGCTAGTTGGGTAATAATTGTTGGAATTACTGCCCGGGCTGATTGGCGCGGCCCATAAGTATTAAATGGTCGGATAATCGCAACCGGTGTATCAAAGGAACGATAAAATGATAACGCAATTTGATCTGCTCCGATTTTTGATGCAGAATAAGGCGACTGACCTTGCAACGGATGATTTTCATCAATTGGTACATATTGTGCCGTTCCATAAACTTCACTTGTCGAAGTATGGACAACTTTTTCAACCCCTAATTCTCGAGCGGCCTGTACCACATTTAATGTTCCGTTAATATTCGTTTCAACATAAGTTGCCGGAGAATGATAAGAATATGGAATCGCAATAAGCGAGGCTAAATGGAGAACATGTGTACATCCTTTCATTGCCTCCTTTACTCCATATGGATCACGAATATCGCCGGCAAATACATCTAATTGGGATTTGATTTCCTGTGGAGAATGGTCTAGCCAGCCCCAAGAGTTAAAGGAGTTGTAATATACGAATGCTTTTACATTATAACCTAAACGAACTAATCCTTCAGTTAAATGAGAACCGATAAAACCATCAGCACCCGTCACCAATATTTTCATTTCACATTTTCCTTTACATTAAAAATATTTGACTCTTTTAATTTTTTAAATGCTGGTTGTATATATATAATGGCTGCATAAATTGCGTTAGTATATTTAATAAAGATATTAATAAAATTTTCAGCCTTTTTATTCGGTAAATGTGCCGCTTGAACTTTATATGAATGTTTTAAAAAATCCTCGTGTTGTACTCTTGTCATAGGCTTAATAATGACTTTAAAGAACTCTGAGTTTTTTACTTTATTGAATGCTTTATCAAAACGAACAAATTGGGACTCCAATTTTGTAAATATTCCCTTTTTATAATCCTCAATAATTTCATTTTGCACTTGTATAACATCATTAAATGCAGAAATCATTTCATCGAAACTATACTCTAAATTATTATACCTCTTTCGTACAAATTCCATATCAACATCCTGCTTACCTTGAAGCCACTCTTTACCTGTAATATTAGTTCGTTGGAGTTTTTTTTCAATGACCTCTTCTAATGGCATAAATGTTGTTCCTGCTATTTTCGCGCCATTTTTTGTCGTATTAATAATTTCAGAACTACTATTCATATTTTTAATTACATTTTCCATATTTTTTTTCATCATTAGGAAAAGTTCATCTGTTTCAATTTTTCCGCCATTAACACTTTCTATAAATAAAATATTTTCCTTTTCTTTTTCACTTAATTCATTTGACAAAAAATTGTAATTAATTTCGTTTGCGTAACGTTTATTGTTTACAAAACCTAAATTTTGACCAACTAAAATAATTGTAGATACTTTTAACTTTAATAAAATGTAAAGTGTTATAATCGCAATTGATTTTGCATCCGGTACTGTATTGGTTGTATCAACCTTTAACAAATGATGAGAGAATGTATCCTGACTTGTTAAGAAGTGTATTTTTTTTCCCGGATAATCTTCTAATACCTCATACCCAATTGAAGTTCCAAAAACTAGTGGAATATCTAAATTTCCTTCTTTTATTCTGCTCACAACTTTTGCATTTAGTGCTCCCGGATCATAACTAAAAAAGGCATCTGGAAAAATCTTCGCTTCTATTAGAGCATTTACCGCTGAACCGACAGCAAATAAATAAGCTCTTCCCTCTTCTTTTATTCTTCTTAAATGTTCAATTTCTAAAGACAATGAAGGTCCCGCTGCTACTATAATAACCGGCTTATCTTTTAAAAGATGACTGTTAATGTCTTCAAAAAAATTGGGTGTTTTCACTACTTCTGGAAAATTTACAATTGAATTAATTGTCCAACGTTGCTGGAAAGAAACCTTAGTTGCCAAAACAGCTTTTCTTTGTTTTAAATTATCTTTCACGAAGCCTTGAAAAGATTCAATTTCATTAGAATACAGTTGAAATGAAATTGGCAAAATTATAGTCATAGAATTTTCAATTGATAAATCAAGGAAATTATTTAAATGATTAATTTGATCTATGTTTGTAAAAACTTCCTTTATTTTATTCACCTTATACTTGGATAAATTTACTTTTGATAAAAATGTATGTAATACTTCAATATTGGGTTCAAAAATTGAAAAGGATGCATAAGGGAATTTTTCCATTATCATTTCGAAATGATATCCTAGGCCAATACCAATAAATAACAAATGTTTAATGTTTTTAACATCATTGATGTGCTGGTCACTAATTAATTTATCTACAAATGTTTGAGCTTCTCGTTTAGGATCATATTTACTATGATATAGGTATTCCTTATTATCTATAGTTATTGCTAATGTAGCATCACCCTTTTTAGAAGGAAATACTCGGACATTGGATAGTTTACTTTCAATGTGATTTAACGCAAAGTACGTTTTTGGATTCAAATTTTTTAAAAGCATTCGATTTTCTACTAACAACTTAATACCACCTTTTTAAAATTTTTCAAAAGTCCACTCAGATGCGCTATTAAAAAGTGGTTGAATTTCATATTCAAACAAATCGGCAACCGTAATAAAATCTTTATGTTCAAGAGCTTCATTAATTTCTTTTAATAATTCTTGTGCTTCCGATATCCTACTGTTTATCATAAAGTGTTGCTCTTTTAATTTTTCTTCCACAGCTAACAGCCAACTTAAACCTTCAGAAAATTGAATTATATTATAAAGTGCATCTTCTATTTCACCAATACGTAATTTATTCGCGATAATTTCACAACCAGGAGCAATCTTAACAACATATTCATAATAAGAATTTTTTATTTCATTTATTAATTTTTCCATTACAATACCTCTCTCAAAATTAGGTTGATCACAAATAATATATCGGCATTCATAATTGCAATTTAAATAAAGTGGCTGTCTAAATAGACTAAAAAATATGCGAATGGAGAAAACAATTAGTTTTCCTATTCGCTCTTTTTCCTGAATTTTGAAGTTATCTTGGCGAATCAGCTCCTAATTTCCTATTTTTTGGAAGATGTCCACTAATCTAAATTCTGTTCTGACTTTTTCCGTCCATAGCAATCGAGTGAAACACTAATTTCTCTTAATGTCCTTTTACACACTCGGATTTTGTGCATGAAGCTTTTAATGGGAACTCCGATCATCTCAAGAACTTGTACAAAGGACGATTTTTTACCCTTAAAATATAAAAAAGGCTGTACAGAAGGTCGATTCACTCGACTTTTCGGACAGCCCATTTAGTTTTATTATTGTAATAACTGTAGAACACCTTGAGGTTGTTGGTTTGCTTGAGCTAACATTGCTTGAGCAGCTTGCATTAAGATGTTGTTTTTCGTGAATTCCATCATTTCTTTCGCCATATCTGTATCACGGATACGAGATTCAGCAGCTGTCAAGTTTTCTGATGCTGTTCCTAAGTTGTTGATTGTATGTTCTAAGCGGTTTTGCACAGCACCAAGAGTTGCACGTTGTTCGGATACTGATTTGATTGCTTCGTCGATTTTTGAGATTGTTGCAGAAGCGGATTCACGGTTAGAGATGTCAACACCATTAATTGTGAAAGTAGAACCATCAGCTAATGCAGTTGCTAAATTTAATTTACCCGCATCAACTTTAATTTCTTTATCGCCAACTTTGATTGTTGCTTCCTTTTTAGTATCATCAAATGAACCAACTACTTGACCATCTTTAATCACATTTGAACCAGAGATTTCATAATTACCAGCAGGTAATTCTTTTGCTCCATTCGCAATTTTAGCAGTTGCTTGATCTGAATCCAAAGTGATTTTGTCTCCAGCATTCAAATTAGCAGAAAATGTATAAGTAGTTGAATCAGATCCAGAAGTTTTAGTAATTGTATTACCTGAAATTGTTACACCTGTCACTTCAGTACCAGAACTATTTAATAATTTCGTACCGTCAGAGCTTACTGTATACTCACCATCTGCAATTGCAGCACCAGAACCAGAAGCAGCTTTACCAATTACTGTTTGTTCAATATCAGCCAATTTAGATTCTAATGTAGCTTTACCATTTTTCACTGTGATTGTTGATCCGTCTGTTACAGAAATGGATTCATCAAATTCATACTGAGAAATACCATCAGTTAATTTGACGCTTTTATCATTTACTGTACCTACTTGGTTACCAGTGCTGTCTAGTACTTTGTTACCTTCAACAGTATAAATTCCATCTGCTAATGCTTTTGGAGTAGCTCCTGAACCTGCACCAGATACTTTCGTTACTTCCACATCACTTTGAACAGTTGTAGTTGCAGTTAAGCCTAATGCTGCTGCACCCATTTTATTAATATTTAAGTTAATGCTTTGACCTTCGTTGGCACCGATTTGGAACGTACCTTTGAAAGAACCGTCTAGTAATTTTTGAGTATTGAACTCAGTAGTGTTTGCAATACGATCGATTTCTTCAATTAATTGTTCAATTTCCTTTTGTAATGCTTCACGGTCATCCGTTACGTTTGTATCGTTTGAAGATTGTACTGCAAGTTCACGCATACGTTGAAGGATGGAGTGAGTTTCGTTTAACGCACCTTCTGCTGTTTGGATTAGAGAAATAGCATCTTGTGAGTTTTTGGATGCCATGTCCAAACCACGGATTTGCGCACGCATTTTTTCAGAAATTGCCAAACCTGCTGCATCGTCGCCCGCACGGTTGATTTTGTAACCGGAAGATAATTTCTCAAGGTTTTTCGCAGCTTGAGAGTTGTTGAAAGATAGGTTACGGTGTGTGTTTAACGCTGAAATATTGTGTTGAATTCTCATTATGAAATCCTCCTTGAAATTTTGATTTTCCACATCCATGTGGATTGGCTCAAGCACTTTATTCTTAAGCCTTACACTTTATATATCGTAAGAAAGAAAAAAAGTTTAATATGTTTTTTTAATCTTTTTTCTATTTATTTTTTAAAATTCCTCTCATATTTTTTAACCTAAATTCTTTTAACGCTTTTTTGTTAATTTTTGAATTAAATTCGCATCAATATTTAATGCCGCTTTATTTTGTTCTTGGATAGATTCATATACTTCCCTGCGGTGGACTTTGATATTTTTTGGCGCCACGATTCCCAATTTTACTTGATCTCCTTCAATGGAGAGCACTTTAACTTCTATATTTTCGCCGATGATGATAGATTCATTGAGTTTTCTTGAGAGGACTAACATTATTTTACACTTCCTTTTGGCTCAGCAATCGGGAAGCGCAGCGGAAAGGCTTCGTTGTCTTGCAACACAATTTGTTTTCCGCATTTTTTTACGCTATTGATCACGATTGGGGCGAGTAAATTCAAAGTTGATGACTCAAAAGGCTCTTTTACAGTGACGATGGAATAGGCAATCAGTTCTTCTTCTTTTTCAACCTGCAAGTCTTCTTTATCGGTTTCACTGATATCGAAAGCATAATCTTTTTTGAAAGCAAAAGGATAGGCGACAACAAACCCGACTTGCGGTTCTTCCACTGATTGGAAAAATGCAAGGGGGCTGTCTTTTTCCAATGGCAGCAAGACGTATTTCGTATAATCTTCCAATCCCAAAAGCCCGCTTGTCAATGTGATGATTTCTTCTTCTTGGATTTCCACTTCGCCTAAAAATTTCGTTTGAATTTGCATCGTGTTATCTCCCATCTATAAAGTCACATCAATTTCCACTTTAGGATATTGTAGTACTTCACCTGTAATTTTTCCAGGTGTATATTCATGGATCGGTTTATTCATCTGCACATCAATCTTCGGTTTCTGCGGTGTAATATTTATTTCCGTTTCGCCAGGGATATAATCAACTTTTACCGAGCCGATGGAAGGCACGAATTTCAAGTTGAATTGCAATGGCTTCGGACCAAATTTTTCTTTGGCAATGTTTTGAATGATTTGACGCCCCATGCCCTTTCCGGCATTCTCCATGATTTGGCGCCCTTCCTTTGCCCGTCTTGCCATCCCTTCCAGAACCGCTTTTTTTCCTTCTTTCGCATAATTGTCAATGGACTCTAATGGCCCCACCAAACCAAGATCACGGCGGGCCTGTGTTGTATCGAGATGCAATTGGGCGCGAGTGGAGTTGATTTCCAGAATTGCAGCCGGCTGCTCGATATGCTGATCCGCTCTCGGTTGGCGAATCGTTTGGACCGGATCTTGAATGTTCCAATCCATGATGATATCGTATGTGCGGATATGAATTTCGGGGAACCTCATAAAATCACCTGCATTTCAAGAAAAGCGTTTGAACCGGGTCGTCCAAACGCTGATCGATTTTTCTTTTTATAAAGTGGTTTAATTATCGAATAAAATCTACCAATGTTTGCTGAATGATTTTTGCACCGACTGACAGAGCGGCTTGGTGAATGGATTCCGCTGTGATCATTTCCGTAATGGCTTTCGCATAATCGACATCTTCATTTTCTGAAAGCTGTTTTGTCACATTCGTTTCATGCAATGCCAGACGATTTGTCATCAATTCCACCCGGTTTTGACGGGCCCCAATGTCTGCACGCGCCGCCAAAACTTCTTCATACAGCTGGTCCAAATCGCCCAACATCTCCGAAATATCTTCCCCGGTTTTTGTATCGTCATTCAGAAGGTTTGAAAGGTTGCTCATAAAATTATCAATATTCCCAAACAATGTTTTTCCAGGGATATTCACATCCAGTTTAATCCCGTCAAAAACCTCGATTTGTACAATCTCTTCATTGATATGGCCCGTCATGCCACTCTCGTCAAAAACCGGTGCCAATGTTTTTGTTCCTGAGAATATGTATTTATTTCCCACTTTAGTATTCGCTATATCTCTTAATTGCTGTTTTATCTGTTCGATTTCTTCTTTTATTTTTGTCCGGTCGCTTGATGTGTTTGTATCATTCGCCGCTTGAACCAACAATTCTTTTATGCGGTGCAGGGCGGTACCCGCTTGGTCAAGGGCGTCATCGGTCGTATCCAGCCAGTTGTTGACCGTCTGGATATTGCGGGTGAATTGTTCCGCTTTATTCAAATCTGTGCGGAAAGCCATGCCTTTTACCGTAGAAACAGGATCATCCGACGGGCGTGTGAATTTTCTGCCGGTCGTGATTTGTTCCTGATATTTCCCGATTTTGGAATAACTGTTGCTCAAGTTTCGAAGCATATTATTCGATAACATTGATTGAGTTACACGCATGTTCTTTCTCCTTTCTTCATTCGTTGAAGAACATTAAACCGTTATAATCCTGCTCTTCCCATGCCGTTGATGACTTTGTCCAACAATTCATCAATCACTGTGATCATCCGGGCATTTGCACTGTATGCCTGCTGGAAGCGGATCATATCCGTCATTTCTTCATCAAGGGAAACCGAACTCATCGAAGCACGGTTGTTTTCAACAGTCAGGCGGATCGTTTCAGTGTTCGTTTTGAGCAAGTTCGCCTTTTGCCCGTCTACCCCAAGTTGTCCAATGAGGCCTTGGTAATAGGATTGGAAAGTTGCGCCGTCCAATCCCAGATTATCAGGCAATTCCACCGTTGTTTCGTTTCCGTCTTTATCCTTGATCTTGCCGATGGATTCTTTATTATTGATCGGCATGGATTGCAGATTTGCCAGAATCAGCGCCCATTTGCCGTTTCCTTCTTCCCCTTGAACGCTGGATGCAGCCACCAGGTTCGGATCTTTTACAAGCGCGTCGTTCACTTTGATCGTGCCCGCAGTAAGTCCGACTGGATCAAAAAATGAAATTCCATTCACAGATGTGTCCGAATCGTCACTTTTCCCCAACGTATACCCTGCTTCATGGACTTTATTGAAAGCTTGTACAAAAGCGTTCGCCAATTTATCCAAACTTTGGAGCATTTCCGGGAAATAGCCTTGGATGGTGTTGTTGGTGCCATCTGTGCTATACCCAAAGGAATCGATCAGCGACAACAATTTCCCTTTGAACTCTTGGAAATTTTCTTGTCCTATCGTTTGAGTTTTGTTGCCCATGCTGATCTCTAATTGATGGAACGGCAGATATGCCAATTGGGGATTATCAGGATCCGTATCTTCGTCCCCGTCTACAAGCTTCCCGCTTGTATCAAGTGCCCGCAAAGTGGCATAGTTTCCACCATCAACCAAAACAATTTCCGAATAGCTGCCACTATTATCTTTGACATTCAACTTGATGGTGTAGCTTCCTTCCGCCACTTTCGAAGCGTTTCCTCCAGAAGGGACCCGCTCGATGGAAACCGGGAAGTATTCATTCAATTGATCCACCAACAAATCCCGTTTGTCATACAAATCGTTTGGCACATAGCCATTTGGTTCAACGGCTTGGATTTCTTTATTGATGTTTGCGATTTGTTCCAAGATGGAGTTGATTTGTTCAACGGAAACATTGATTTCGTTGCCCAGGTTTCCTTGAATCTGTTTCAGTTGCGTATCAATATAGTTGAAGGAATCCGCCAAATGGATCGCCCGTTGCACGACCACTTTTCTGGCCGCTGTATCGTCCGGGTTGGCGCTGACGTCTTGAAGGGCGCTCCAAAACAGGCGGAACGCTTCATCCAAACCATATTCAGAGGGCTCCGACATGACATCTTCCATTTGTGAAATTGCGCTGGCTTTCGTTTCCCAATAGCCAAGTTTGTTCGTTTCCTGGCGGTACTGGCGGTCGATGAATTCATCCCGGACCCGCTGTACAGATTCCGCTTTTACCCCTGTTCCGATATGGCCGGGTGTCATCGGGGCATTTAAGCCTGCACCTGGATAACCCAAAGTTGGCGACATGATGATTCTTTGTCTCGAATACCCTTCCGTATTGGCATTCGCAATGTTATGGCCTGTTGTATATAAAGCTGTCTGTTGCGTGAACAAACCTCGTTTGCTTGCTTCCAGTCCCATGAATGTGGAGCGCATAAGGGTCTCCTCCTTACTAAAATTATGTATGAAAAAATGGGAGGAAGGGAATTCAGGTCCCCTTCCGCAATCAATTTTTAAAAAGGGGGGAAAACATTTCGTGATACCATTGGATGATGTTCTTTCAACCCAGGTGAAGCTTTATGCACCTGCATCCAATTTTGCAAATCTATGTATAAAAGCTTGCGGCGGACTGTAGAAGTTGCGCCCCGCCGCAAAGCGTGAATCACCAAATCATTAGCGTTTCAACAAATCCGACACTTACGCCTGCGAATCAAACAGCGATTGCCGTGGAGCGTTTCCGCCGCGCACCGTTTTATCGGAATAATTGATTTGCTCCTGCTGAGGACGCAACATGTTGAGCGTGACGTTCACCACTTGCAATGAATTGAAAATCAGCTGTTGGTTCAATTCATTTTGCAGCTTCAGATCCACAATGATTTTCATTAACCGATTGCGGACATCCTCAAGCTGCTTTCGCTCTTCCTCATCCTCCACCGCTTCAATCAGCTCCTCAACCGTTGGGGCGTTGGACACCGCAATGCCTTTTTCCTGAAAATATTCCATGACATTTTGTTGCCGTTGCGCTTCCAACTGTTCGATCGCCGCGACGTGGGATTGCTCGATTTTCAACATTTGATCCAGTTCTTCCATGTCATTGTTTTTCACAAGCTCCGTCTTTCTGTATGCATGTTCGAGCAAACTTTTATGCATTTTTTCAAGCTTTTCCAATATTGTTATGATCGGTTGAACTGACATGGTTTTGGACTCCTTTGAATAAATTCGTTTTCATGAATGAAGCTCCGTACAACTTTCCTTTTATTTCAAACGATAAAATTTCAACATATCTTCCGCGACTTTGTGGGGATCCACTTTATATTGGCCAAGCTGGATCTGCTGTTTCAAGCGCTGGACCTTTTCCGCGCGTTCCGTGCTGTAGTCGGACACCACTTGCAATTCTTTCGCCGCATCCGAAATTTCGATTTTATCCATATTCGTTGATTTTGTTTTTGGAGCATTCATATTCCGAATCTGTTTGGTATAAGGATTTACCGAATTCGTATTGATTGGATTAATTTTCACAAGTTAGCCCCCTTCATAACCTGTCTAATTCTTATTTCGGTTTGTTCACGAAAATGTTAAATAAAAAAATAAAAAACTCACATATTGCACCATTATCAGTATACCAATAATGGTGATGTGAGCAACTTTTGACCCATTAATTCTCTTTGGCATGTTTCCCTTTATCCGCCAAATATGTAGCGCGTTCATTTTTCTGAACATTTTCCCTGAATTCCTTCGCGGCTTCATACGTGCGCAAGTCGGTTTTTAATTCTTCCGTACAACGTTCACAAAGTTTCCCTTGCGTCGTTAATCGTCCGCAGTTGTCGCAAGGGTAGCCCAAGTTCGGAAAAACCGCAGGATGAAGGCGGCCTTTGCGAACCCATTTATACAACAATTCCCGGTCGACACCAGTGGCTTCCACAATTCGGTCCACTGTCGCAGCGCGGTTTTCCCGTTTTCTCAAAAAACGGTAAACGATTTGATACATTTCCTCTTCCTTTTGGGCGCACTTATAGCAAACATCCCGTATTCCCACATAGTTGAAAAATTCACCGCAACTCGGACAATTTCGGATTTCTCCCATGACCGGTCCCCCTCTCAAGCAGAATTTCTTCATGTAACGGCTTTCAAAAACACGGATTCCAATGAGCTTCGTATAAGCCGGATTTCCTTGTTTTCATTATACACCAACAATGAAAATTGTCATATTTCGTTAAATTCATACTATTATTTAGTAACTAAATTTGTAAATATTGTTCACCATTTTTTAATATTTTTCGGGACTTGCGACGATGTGATTTTTTGATTTGCGGGGCTGGACCGGTCAATTGTTTGGTCATGGAAACCGCTTACCCTGATTAACGTAAAGGCTTTTACCGATTTGGCCCCTCCCTCCATAAGCGCCCGTTTGGCATGGCGGATGGTCGTTCCGGTCGTATAAATGTCGTCAACCAGGAGAATGTCCCTGTCTTTGATTTGGGCATTCTCTTTTAACCGGAAAATCTGGGGCGTGTTCATCCGCTCCTCCCGCGTTTTTCCCCCTTGCGTTTCCATCGTGGTTTTCTCAAGGACGTGGACGAAAGGGATTTGTGCCTGCTTCAGCAATTCATCCACATGGGCAAAAGTGCGGTCCTTTAATTTTTGGGGATGCATTGGAATCGGCACAATCATTTCTTTCCTGTTTTTCAGGCACTGATGGATCGGTTCCGCGAATACTTTGGCCAGCAGCACATCATGCATGAACTTATATCGATGCAAATAATCTTGCATCGGTTTATTATATTCATATAATGAAAATACTTCTTTATCTTTGTCATGATTATACCGTACAAATTTTTCTTCGCATTCATGGCAGATGGTTTTTGGGAACCGGTTGAAGAAAAGCCCTTTCCAGTCCATTTGGGTGTTTAACGGAGAGTTGCAAAGAAGGCAATTTTCTATCTCGGAACGGTTCATCGGATCCTCCTTTCGACTGAATTTCTTTTCGGGTGAAGGCGGTTTTGCCTCTAAACTCCCTTCCATATTTTTAATTGCCCTTCCTGATTCCATCCTGATTGAGTGGAGCGGTGCCATTCATTCCGTAACGCCGAACGCTTCCCTATTCAATCGAAGGATTTCGTTTCTGGCCGCGTCCATTTCTGCGGAGATTCCATGATGGAAAAAGACGATTTCCCCATCAGGAAATTCCGCATTCCTTCCGACGCGGCCGCTGATTTGGACCAAAGCGCTGGAAGTGAATATCTTTGACTCCGCCCCAACGACCGCCACTTGCACATTTTTGATTGTCACGCCCCTCTCCAAAATCGTCGTCGTCAATAATCCGGGAACTTCTTCCTTCCGCAGTTGCATGACTTTCTCTTTCCTCTCCGGATCATTTGCATGGACGCTTACAATGCCAGGGTGAAAATGTTGAAAGGAAGGTGCCGCCTTCTGCATTAGCTGAATCGTCGGGAAGAAAATGAAAAACGGTTCCCCGCGCTCAAGCCGCTTTTTCGTCCATTGAGCCAATTTTTTCGGGATTCTTCCTTTCATCATTTGCCTTTCATAAAACCATAGGGGCTCAAAACGCGGCACCGGGAGCGGGTGGCCATGATACCTTTTCGGGATGAACGAATAACCCCAATTCTCTTTTTTTACTTTGGACAAAATCCCGACAGACGGCGTGGCAGTGACGAGCGCAACGGGAGCCCCTTCCTTCCGCGCCTTCCAAACGGCTTTTTGCAAAGAAAGATCGAAGGTGTACGGAAACGCATCCGCTTCATCCACAATGACAACATCAAACGCCTTCTCGAAACGGTACAGTTGGTGGGTCGTTGCAATGACCAGCTGCGCAAATCCCGTTTGTTTGGGGGCATCCCCATAATAAGCATGGATAATAGTATTTGGGAAAACCTTTTGAAAACGTGGAAATAATTCCAATACAACATCGGTTCTTGGGGTTGCAATACAAACTCTGCATCCTTTCCGCAAGCAATGAAAAACGGCCGGAAACAAGATCTCCGTCTTCCCGGCGCCACAAACCGCATGGACGAGGTGATTCCTCTGCCGGTTGAGACTTTCCAGCAATTCTTCCGAAGCTTGCCGCTGCAATTCGGTAAAAGTGCCGCTCCAGTCGAAAATGTGGCGCCGATTTAATTTCCCGACAGGCCCATTCCAACTTAGGAGATCCGTACAGCTGCACATCCTCCCCATGTTGATGCAATGTCTGCAATAAACGCAAATTTTTCCGCATCGGGCACAGTCAAATTCCACAAATTCATGCCGGTTGTCATTGTGGCATCGATTGCAAACATATTTCTTATTGGCGAATATGGAAGAGGAATGTTTGATTGATATAGCAGGTGTTATTTTAAAAAAGTTTTTCTTGATATATTGTTCCATTTTCGTTCTTGGAAAAGGGGGATTTTCTCTCGACCAAATTTTCCCGATGAAGAAATCCCGGATTTCCGGTTCCACGATGATTCCCTTGTACCGTTTGGCTTGACTGTTTTTTAAGATGTATTTCATGGCATTCTCCTTTCCTGGATTTGTCTTAAGCAAATAAAAAAGCCCCTACTATGGCAAGTAGAGGCTGCATGTATTTCTTTTATTCACTGATTTCCGGCACCCATCCCAATCCTAAAGATCCTTCTCCCAAGTGGGTGCCGATTACCGGGCCAAAATAACTCAATGCAAATTCCACGTTTGGAAACTTTTCCTGCAATTTCGCCATCCAATCCCGCGCTTCTTCCTCACGATTGGCATGAATCAGCATGGCATAAATGCGATCATATTGGGCCGCATCCTGTGCAAGCAGCTCCTCCACGCGGTTCATTGCCTTTTTCTTCGTGCGGATTTTTTCAAAAGGAACGATGACTTTATTTTCAAAATGAAGAATCGGCTTGATTTGCAATAATCCGCCCACGATGGCCGCCGCGGATGAAAGCCTTCCTCCCCGTTGCAAGTGGGATAAATCATCCACAATAAAGTAAGCGCGCATCCGGCGTTTCAAAGCTTCCAAAGTTTCCAGAATTTCCGCGGACGATTTCCCTTCGCCCGCCATTTTTGCCGCCTGCAAAGCATAATATCCTTGCGGCGAACAGGAAATCTCACTGTCAAAGACGCGCACTTTGATGCCTTCCACCATGTTTCCGGCTTGCATCGCGCTTTGATATGTCCCGCTGATTCCACTGGATAAATGGATGCAAATGACTTCATCATACTCTTTTGCCAGCGTTTCAAACAACTCGACAAATTTGCCGATGGACGGCTGAGAAGTTTTTGGAAACACTTTGGCATTCCGAACTTTATCGTAAAATTCCTTTGCCTGGATTTCGACTTCCTCTTCATAAACGCCATCTTCCAGCGTGACACTTAATGGAATCATGTAAATATTGTGTTGCTTACGTTCTTCGGGCGATAATTAGGCAGTACTATCTGTTACGACTGCAATGCTCATATTTCCACTCTCCTATGAACCTATCATACAAAAAGATGTCTTACTTGTTAATACGAAAAAATTTTCTGTGAATTGATTATTTCATTCTCGATAATCCTATAAATTTTCTGTGAATAGTGGAAAAGGTTTCCACTAGGAATTTTTTCATGGCCGAATTTCACCACTCAAATTGTGTTGGAGCGAATTTTGGTATATTCTTAAAACTGACAGGAGGGTGAAAATGAACATTGTAGACAAAGCGATTGTATTTGCTGCGAAAGTACATAGAAATCAAGTGCGGAAAGGGACGGATATCCCATACATAACACACCCTTTTGCAGTGGGGATGATGCTGCAGCGGGCGAACTGTTCCGAAGAAGTGATTGCTGCCGGAATCTTGCATGATACGCTGGAAGATACGGATACGACATTTGAGGAGTTGAAAGATGAATTCGGACTCCGCATCGCAATTCTCGTGCAATCAGCCTCCGAGCAGGACAAAAGCTTGCCTTGGGAAGTGAGAAAGCAGCACACAATTGAGCATATAAAAGACGCTTCTTTGGAAGAACTGCAAGTCATTGTGGCTGATAAACTCCATAATTTGCAGACGATTCACGAGGATTTGGATGTGATGGGGGATGCCATTTGGCAACGGTTCAATCGGGGAAAGCGGGAGCAGCATTGGTATTATTCAAGCATTGTGAAGGCGCTTTCACGAAGAAAGAGGGAATTTCCGTTGATTGGCGATTTGGAGGAAGAAGTGAAAGCGGTTTTCGGTTCCATTGATTTTCTTTCGGAGCAGGAAATTTCCCTGATTTTTGAATGCGCGTATCTTCATATCAATCAACATGTCGGTAAAGAATTGGCGTCCCGGCAATTGCTCCGGTTTGTGGAATGCATCGTGGAAGAGGCGGAACAACTGTATCGGGATGAACAGGAACATCTTTTGGACAAGTTGGAAGATCTCTCTTCCCAAGGAATGCAGTTTGAAATGAATTCGGAAGGCCCGCTCATTTTGGCAGCATTTTTCATTGCGCTGCAAAACAAATTGCAATGGTCCGATCAGGAACTGTTCAAGTATGTGGAAAAAAATAAATCGAAGTTATAAGGTGGATGGTGGCGCGGAGCTTCTCTGCTTTGCGCACACTTTTTGATTGGAGCGAATGGTGATGATTCGCTCTTTTTTTGTGTGGAGGTTGTGCTTTGGGGTGGGGGGGTGCTTTTTGGTTTGGTGCTGTTTTATTCAGTGGGGATGCCTCCTTATTTGGGGTGGGCTTGGTGCGGATGGTGCTTTATTTAGTGTGGATACGGCCTCGTTTGGTGCGGATACTACTTCATTTGGTGCAGATAGGGCCTCGTTTGGTGCGGATACGACTTTTTTTGGTGCGGATACTACTTCATTTAGTGTGGATACGGCCTCGTTTGGTGCGGTTGATACTTCATTTGGTGCAGATAGGGCCTCGTTTGGTGCGGATACTCCTTCATTTAGTGTGGATACGGCTTCGTTTGGTGCGGTTGATACTTCATTTGGTGCAGATAGGGCCTCGTTTGGTGCGGATACTCCTTCATTTAGTGTGGATACGGCCTCGTTTGGTGCGGTTGGTGCTTCATTTAGTGTGGATACGGCCTCGTTTGGTGCGGATACTACTTCATTTTGTGTGGATACGGCCTCGTTCGGTGCGGATACTACTTCATTTTGTGTGGATACGGCCTCGTTTGGTGCGGATACGGCTTTATTTTGTGTGGATACGGCTTCGTTTGGTGCGGATACTACTTCATTTTGTGTGGATACGGCCTCGTTTGGTGCGGTTGATACTTCATTTGGTGCAGATAGGGCCTCGGTTGGTGCGGATACTACTTCATTTGGTGCGGATACGGCCTCGGTTGGTGCGGATACTATTTCATTTAGTGTGGATACGGCCTCTTGGTGCGCATACTACTTCATTTAGTGTGGATACGGCCTCGTTTGGTGCGGTTGATACTTCATTTGGTGCAGATAGGGCCTCGGTTGGTGCGGATACTCCTTCATTTAGTGTGGATACGGCCTCGGTTGGTGCGGATACTATTTCATTTAGTGTGGATACGGCCTCGTTTGGTGCGCATACTACTTCATTTAGTGTGGATACGGCCTCGTTTGGTGCGGTTGATACTTCATTTGGTGCAGATAGGGCCTCGGTTGGTGCGGATACTCCTTCATTTAGTGTGGATACGGCCTCGGTTGGTGCGGATACTACTTCATTTGGTGAAGATAGGGCCTCGTTTGGTGCGGATACGACTTTATTTTGTGTGGATACGGCCTCGGTTGGTGCGGATACTACTTCATTTTGTGTGGATACGGCCTCGGTTGGTGCGGATACTACTTCATTTTGTGTGGATACGGCCTCGGTTGGTGCGGATACTACTTCATTTTGTGTGGATACGGCTTCGTTTGGTGCGGTTGATACTTCATTTGGTGCAGATAGGGCCTCGGTTGGTGCGGATACTCCTTCATTTAGTGTGGATACGGCCTCGGTTGGTGCGGATGATTCCTACTCCAGCTCAGATGCGGCCCCTGCTTGCTCGGATAGCTCCTCCTCTTGCTCGGATAAGCCCTCATCTTGCTCGGATAACATCCCCTCTTGCTCGGATTCCTACTCCAGCTCAGATGCGGCCCCTGCTTGCTCGGATAGCTCCTCCTCTTGCTCGGATAAGCCCTCATCTTGCTCGGATAACATCCCCTCTTGCTCGGATAACACTCCCTCTCGCTCGGATACGCTCTCTGCTTGCTCGGATAACTCCTCCTCTTGCTCGGATAGCACTCCCTCTTTCTCTGATAGCACTCCCTCTTGCTCGGATAGCTACTCCTCTTGCTCGGATAGCACTCCCTCTTGCTCGGATAACTCCTCCTCTTGCTCGGATAGCATCCCTAACTCCCCCCTCTTACCCGGATTCACTCCCTCTCACCCAGGACATCCCCTCCCTTACCCGGATGCAACCCATGCTTGCGCGGATAAGCATTCCTCTCGCTCAGATATCTCTCCCCTTCCCCAGATGCACTCCCTCTCACCCAGGACATCCCCTCCCTACCTGGATGCAACCCATGCTTGCGCGGATAAGCATTCCTCTCACTCAGATACTCCCTCCCCTTCCCCAGATGCACTCCCTCTCACCCAGGACATCCCCTCCCCTCCCCCAAACCTGTCCAAAATAAAAAATCATCCAATCAACTGATTGAATGATTCCTGATCCACCATTACTGATCCAATTTCTCCATGCCCACAATCCGGGTGATTTTCCAGCCGTCATTTTCTTTCACGAAGATGGTCACTTGTCTCACTGTTCGATTCAGTGTCGCATCGGTGCCATTTTCTTTCACATGATAGTCGATATTGGCCGCCACCTGTGCTTCATTTTCACTATATTTAATGATTGTCGCATCCGATTCGACCAACTTCACATCATGATTTTTAAACGTTGCTTTCACCATTTCGATTTCTTCATCATAATCAAAACCGGTTGCATGTTTGGAAAGAACGTTTCCGTAGCGATTGATGTCTTTCGCATTAAATGAATGGATATATTCATCAAAGGCAGCGAGAATTTTCACTTTTTCATCTGCCGGAACATTCTCGGCTTCCACAAATTTATCGCCAATCATTTCAAAGCCGACTGAATCTTCTGACTGCACTTTCGTATTTTCTTCGGATGAAGGTGTCTCTTTTGAATTTGTATTACTACAAGCAGTTAGCAGGAATAGTGCTGCAACTGTTAAGATTAGCCAGTTCTTCATTACTCTTTACCTCCCCGCGCAATATTGTAGCATAAGTGCCACTGCCATTTCTATCAGCATTGATTTTTGGTCCGAGAACTTGCGCATCATGGATGCCGAAGTTAACCAATTTGCCCAATCTTCTATCCTGATCAGCCTCTTGCTGGCTGCTTTTGTCGAAATCGCAGTTCATAAGACGAAACCACTTCCGATTTAGTTGCAAAAAATAAAAATCTTTTCTGTTGATATCGGGCGCTTCTCCTTTTCGGGATCAATCTTCAAACGGTATGCTAACGGACGAATCAGTCGAACGTTGATATCGGGCGCCTCTCCTTTTCGGGATCAATCACCGCATAAAAAAATCCAATCAACGATGTTTCATCGTCAATTGGATCCTGAACATACCTTATGTAGAATGTCTTACTTCCTCCCGGCAACCTGCTGCCAAGTATCCCATCTTCAACCCTACATAAACCAAATTATCTTACTTCCACCCAGCCGTTTTTGATTGCTGTAACCACCGCTTGGGTACGGTCGTTTACATTCATTTTTTGCAGAATGCTGGAAACATGGTTTTTCACTGTTTTCTCAGAGATGAACAATGTTTCGCCGATTGCGCGGTTGGATTGTCCATCCGTCAACAATTGCAACACTTCGCATTCACGTTTCGTAAGCAAGTGGAATGGACGGCGCACTTCTGTTTGATGGAAGCTGCCTTTATTTTCATGTTCGCTTAAGCGGCGGAACTCAGCCACCAAGTTTTTCGTCACTTTCGGATGCAAGTAGGAACCTCCATTGGCCACCACTTTGATGGCTTCCACAATTTCATCCGCATCCATTTCTTTCAGCATATAGCCCAATGCACCGGATTTTAATGCATGTGTAACGTAAGATTCATCATCGTGAATGGAAAGCATGATAACTTTTGCATCCGGGAATTCTTTAATCAAATCCGCAGTCGCTTCCACACCATTTTTTCCTGGCATATTGATGTCCATCAAGACTACATCCGGCATATGTTCTTTATATAAACCGATGATATCGCTGCCGTCATCCCCCTCAGCAACAACCTCAAAAGACTCTTCAAACTCCAGAATACGTTTGACCCCTTCACGGAACAATTGATGATCGTCGATAATGATGATTTTTGTCACAAAGCATTCCCCCTCAACCGTTTGACTGTTTTAAATTCGGTTAGTTATTTGGATATGGTATCTTAAATATTACAATCGTACCACTGCCAATTTTTGTTTTAATTTCCATCGAGCCGTCCAAAATTTCTACTCTCTCTCTCATGCCGATAATGCCAAAGGAATGTTCCCTTTTCTCGTCAATGTCGAAACCACGGCCGTTATCTTTCACAATCACGTTTAGGTGGTTTTTATTCCATTCAAGCTTCACCCAAATATCTGTAGGGCTTCCATGCTTCACAGCGTTATTCACACATTCTTGCACCAATCTGAATATGGCGACTTCATAATTGGACGGCAAACGGATTTCGCTGTTATAAGACTGGAAATGTACGTCCACACCTTTATTATAATCCATTATGGTAGATAAATATTTTTTCAATGTCGGTACAATTCCCAAATCATCCAAAGCCATCGGGCGCAAATCGTAAATGATCCTTCTGACTTCAGACAACGCTTCCCGAACGGTTGCTTTGAGCTCGGAAATTTCCTTCATCGCCTCTTCTATCCCTTTATCCCGATAGATTCGTTCGATCAAATCCGCCCGCATCAACACGTTCGCCATCATTTGGGCAGGGCCGTCATGGATTTCCCGGGACAATTTTTTTCTTTCTTCCTCTTGGGCTGCAATGATTTTGATGCCGAAATCATGTTTGATTTTCGCTTCTTCCAAAGCGGCGCCTACATTTTTCAGATCGGATGTTAAATAATTTAACACGACATTCACTTGATTTACAATATGATCCGCCCGTTGGATCGTATCGTACAGGGCTTTTAACCGGCGTTCAAGATCATCCCGTTTTTCCCGCAAGCTTTTCTCTTCCGCTTCGGACAGGGATAACTGCATTTGCAAATCATGGGCCAATTCATAGGCCTCCCTGATTTGCTCTTCCGAATATTTGCCGAAATTCTTGCTGACTTCCACCAGCCGTTGCTTGGCCATTTGTGTTTGTCTGGCCAAAGTATCACTTTTCGCGATGACGACTTTCAATTTTTGTTTGATCAGTTCCAATTCAATTTTCATTTCTTCGTAAGTTCTGCGACTTTGTTCGCAAATGACGAAAATATCATTTTTCGAATTGGTGATGTTCTCAATCATTCGATTAAAAATAAAATCAATTGATTGGAAGTCAATTTTGTTTTTTTCATCTAAATACATAATTTGTCCCCAACCCAATTGGTGTAATATAATAAAACTATATAAGTCAGTTTTAATAGTTAAATGAGTATATTATTTTAACATTATTATACCATTTTACAAAGAAGATTTAAGAAAAAATTCCATTACATGCACATTGTTTTTTTGGAAGATAAAGGAGTATTTGTAATGCGAAAGGACTATAAAACTGTCAAAGGATTTGGTGAAAAGGAAATTGTCATTTCCAAATCCCGCTTTATCGCGTATGTGGATCGGGCTGAAACGGAAGAGGAAGCCATTAATTTTATCAATAAAATAAAGAAACTTCATTATAATGCAACACACAATTGCTCATGTTACTTGATCGGCGAGCATAATCAAATTCAGAAAGCGAATGATGATGGGGAACCTAGCGGAACAGCCGGCGTCCCTATGTTGGAAGTGCTGAAAAAACAGGGCCTTCAAGATACGGTGGTTGTGGTGACACGGTACTTTGGGGGCATCAAGCTTGGTGCAGGCGGCCTCGTCCGTGCATACGGAAAAGCCACATCGGAAGGGATTGCCGCCGCCCAAGTGGTGGAAAGAAGACTGCATCACGTCATGAAAGTGACAATCGATTACACTTGGCTTGGCAAAGTGGAGAATGAAGTCCGCAATTCAAAATATACGTTAGCCGACATACAATATGCTGAGAATGTGGATATGATCATCCATGTATTGAAAGATGATGAACAGGCCTTTACGGAATGGATGACGGAATTGACAAACGGGCAAGCAAAAATTGCATGCATCGACAAAATTTTCATTGAAAAAGTGGTTTCCTGATCCATTTATGTGCGATTTCACAAAAAATATGTATTTTTATGTAAAAAACACTTTGTCATTTTTTTGTAATTTACTGATATTCGACAAAGTAGTATAATTTAAAGGATTGAATGATTTTGCTTTTCGCATAAGATTTCCCTGTGATGATTCTTATTTTTGAAGCCATAATAAGCCTAACAAAACCAACATTCCTACGTACGATAGAGGAGAGTTTTTATGAAAAGAACGGAAAAAAGAAAGAAACGGCCGACAAAATTTTCTTTGGTACTTATAGTATTTGCAATTTTGGCGGCTTCATTCCTGATTTGCGCAACTGCTTATGGAATTTATTTGACGAAGAAAGCGGAATATGCGGCGAATAAATCATACGAAGAGATTGAGGATAGACAGTCCTCCCCGAAAAGGGACGCAAAAGCGGAAGCATTGAGCGACAACATATCGATTCTGTTCATCGGCGTCGATGACAGTGAGGTGCGCGCGCAAGGTTCCGATCATTCCCGTTCCGACGCATTGATGTTGATGACGTTGAATCGTGAGGAAAAAACGGTGAAATTGGTCAGCATCCCACGGGATTCATATGTATACATCCCGGAAGTGGGCTATGAGGATAAAATCACCCATGCCCATGCTTTTGGCGGCACTGCGGCAACAATCGAAACGGTGGAAGAACTGTTTGACATTCCGGTCGATTATTATGTACGAATGAACTTCAACGCATTCATTGATGTGGTGGATGCACTCGGCGGTATTGATCTGGATGTGAATATTCCATATGCCTTCTACGAAAAAGACGAAAATGACAAATATTCCATCTATTTGGAACCAGGATACCACCATTTGGATGGCCGTGAAGCGTTGGCTCTTGCCCGTACCCGCAAACACGATACGGATATTGCCCGCGGCGAACGCCAGCAGGATATTTTGAAAGCCATTGCCAATAAAGCACTTTCTTTATCCTCTATCTCAAAATATGATGATGTCATCCTGGCGATCGGTGACAACATGAAAACCAACTTGACCTTTGATGAAATGAAATCTTTCTTGACCTATTTCTCCGGCGGCATGCCACAAATCGATACACTCACCTTGCAAGGACAAGGCGACATGTCAACGGGAATTTACTATTACATGTTGGATGAAGAATCTTTGGAAGAAACAACACAAATTTTGAAAAGTCATTTGGGCCTCATCCCAAGCAAATCGAAATCAAGCATCTCAGAATTCAGCAGCGGGGATGAAGAGCAAGTCGATTCCGATTCATTTTCCTATTCATCCAGTTTTAATCGGTAAATGAAGTGTTTCGATTCATCAAAAATGGACTGGCTTATCGGATAAATTGGCCAATAATGGCAGAATGTTCTGCTTCACCATGAGATAAAATAAAAAGTGGCCATCAGCAAAATACACTCTCAATGTTGCTTGAGAGTGTATTTTTTTATTTTTGGAAAGGGGAGTAGTTTTTTCATTTTCCAGTTTGAACGGGCACTTTCAAAGCTATTCATTGAAAAAAATGGATATTTTGATGGCGCTGGGGATTGGGGGGATGTGGTGGTGTTGATGCTTCATTGAGTGTGCATGGGGATTCGTTTGGTGCGGATGGTGTTTCGTTTAGTGTAGACAAGGTTTTGTTTGGTGCGGATGAGGCATCTTTTCGTGCAGATGGTGGCTTCTTTAGTGCGGATGGTGGCTTCTTTAGTGCGGATGGTGGCTTCTTTAGTGCGGATGAGACTTCTTTTCGTGCGGATGGTGGCTTCTTTAGTGCGGATGAGACTTCTTTTCGTGCGGATGGTGGCTTCTTTAGTGCAGATGGTGGCTTCTTTAGTGCGGATGAGACTTCTTTTCGTGCGGATGGTGGCTTCTTTAGTGCGGATGAGACTTCTTTTCGTGCGGATGGTGGCTTCTTTAGTGCGGATGAGACTTCTTTTCGTGCGGATGGTGGCTTCTTTGGTGTGGATGAGACAACTTTTTGTGCAGATGGCGGCTTCTTTGGTGCAGATGAGACTTCTTTTCGTGCGGATGGTGGCTTCTTTAGTGCGGATGAGGCTTCTTTTCGTGCGGATGGTGGCTTCTTTAGTGCGGATGAGACTTCTTTTCGTGCGGATGGTGGCTTCTTTAGTGCAGATGGTGGCTTCTTTAGTGCGGATGAGGCTTCTTTTCGTGCGGATGGTGGCTTCTTTAGTGCGGATGAGACTTCTTTTCGTGCGGATGGTGGCTTCTTTAGTGCAGATGGTGGCTTCTTTAGTGCGGATGAGACTTCTTTTCGTGCGGATGGTGGCTTCTTTAGTGCGGATGAGACTTCTTTTCGTGCGGATGGTGGCTTCTTTAGTGCGGATGAGGCTTCTTTTCGTGCGGATGGTGGCTTCTTTAGTGCGGATGAGACTTCTTTTCGTGCGGATGGTGGCTTCTTTGGTGTGGATGAGACAACTTTTTGTGCAGATGGCGGCTTCTTTGGTGCAGATGAGACTTCTTTTAGTGCAGATGGTGGCTTCTTTAGTGCGGATGAGGCTTCTTTTCGTGCGGATGGTGGCTTCTTTAGTGCGGATGAGACTTCTTTTCGTGCGGATGGTGGCTTCTTTAGTGCAGATGGTGGCTTCTTTAGTGCGGATGAGGCTTCTTTTCGTGCGGATGGTGGCTTCTTTAGTGCGGATGAGACTTCTTTTCGTGCGGATGGTGGCTTCTTTAGTGCAGATGGTGGCTTCTTTAGTGCGGATGAGACTTCTTTTCGTGCGGATGGTGGCTTCTTTAGTGCGGATGAGACTTCTTTTCGTGCGGATGGTGGCTTCTTTAGTGCGGATGAGGCTTCTTTTAGTGCAGATGGCGGCTTCTTTGGTGCGGATGAGACTTCTTTTAGTGCAGATGGCGGCTTCTTTGGTGCGGATGAGACTTCTTTTCGTGCGGATGATTCCTCTTCCTGCGTGGATGACTCTCCCTCTTGCTCGAATGATTCCTCTTTTTGCTTGGATGGTACTCCTTCTTGCACGGATACGCACTCCTCTTGCTCGGACGATCACTCCTCTTGCCCGGATAACTCCTTCTCTTGCTCGGATACGACCACTGTTTGCTCGGATAAGCACTTCTCTTGCTCGGATAATCACTCCTCTTGCCCGGATACGACCACTTCGCGCGAATGACTACTCCTCACGCGCGGATAACTTCAACTCTTGCACAGAAAAAACTCTCTTTTGCCCCGATGCAGATTCCACTTGCCGGATGAGTCCCTCACATTCATTTCCACACTAAAAAACCGCCACTTCCCACGAAGCAGCGGTCATATAACCCGTCCATTTCAAAAACGCTATCCAATTACTTGCTGAACATCTTCACTAAATTAATCAGCGGTCTGTAGTTTTTGCCCGCCAACCCGATCACTTCCACGAACAATTCGAGGGCAACCAAAATCACGGTAATCAATAAAATGGCCCCCCAAAGTTTCGCCATGGAGAAGATGATGGCCGCCACACCGAACATTGCGGCAATTCCATAAATAATCAACACCGTTTGACGATGGGAGAAGCCCATTTTCATCAAACAATGGTGCAAGTGGGATTTATCCGGATCGGACCATTTTTGCTTATTGCGTACGCGACGCACGATGGCAAAGAATGTATCTGAAATCGGAACCCCCAACAAAATAACCGGGATGATGAATGATACCAACGTCAAGTTTTTGAAACCCAACAAAGAAAGTACCGCAATCATAAACCCTAAAAACAGGGCTCCTGTATCTCCCATGAAAATTTTTGCAGGATGAAAGTTAAAGAATAAAAATCCAATCGTACTACATGCTAATATTGCAGCAACGGCAAGTACGAAACCGTTGCCCATGATGAAGGCCATCGTTGCAAGCGTGATCAACGCGATCGTTGACACACCCGCTGCCAGTCCATCCAAACCGTCGATCAAGTTTACCGCATTCGTGATTCCGACAATCCACAACAGCGTCAATGGAATACTCAAAAATCCAAAATTCAAAATTCCATTATCGAAAGGCAAGTTGATGAAATCGATTTGCACACCGCCCAAAAACACCACAATCGAAGCGGCGATGAATTGTCCCAACATTTTCGCCTTCGCGCTGATCTCGTACTTGTCATCCAAAATGCCCGTAATCACAATCACCGTTGCCCCCAACACAAGGGATAAAGGCATCAATGAACTTTCAAAGGGAGGGCTGGCAGGTCTCAGGATTGCCAGTCCCATTAAAAACGATATAAATATAGCTAAACCACCTAAACGTGGCATGATTTTCTGATGCACTTTCCGATAATTCGGTGCGTCCACTGCACCTATGCGAAACGCTAATCGTCTAACGATAGGAGTCAGTACTACGGACGCAACAAGCGCCACTACCAAAGACACGTAAACCATGTCTATCCTCCTCAAAAAATGATACGTACCATCATATAAACCTATGCTATTATAGCACGATTATAAAAGAAAACCTAGTCTTTACTATAAAATGTAATTAAAAATCCAATAAATTTCAAATGAAGAATCAAATGGCGTTGCATCGAAGATACTAATTTCCAAAAGCCCTTTTCATCCTTTATTTTCCCCGGGATTAAAGTAGTCATACCCCCAAAAGTTTGATAGAATAACATGGGTGTCTATATTAGACCTTTAGAAGGAGCGTAAAAAAATGTTCTCTATTTTCAAAAACAAGGAAAGAACGAGTAAACGGGAATTAAAAAATTACTATAAAATAGTGGATAAAATCAATCAATTGGAACATACATACTCATCCATGTCCGACGATGAGCTTAAACATATGACCGTTCAATTCAAAGAACGCCTGGCGAAGGGCGAACCGCTAACAAACATCATCCCTGACGCCTTTGCGGTCGTAAGGGAAGCTTCCAAACGCGTTCTTGACATGCGCCATTTTGACGTTCAATTAATTGGTGGTCTTGTTTTGACGGAAGGAAACATTGCGGAAATGGCAACCGGCGAAGGGAAAACATTGGTCGCTTCCCTGCCATCCTATGTGAGAGCCCTCGAAGGAAAAGGGGTACACGTGATCACCGTCAACGATTACCTGGCAAAACGGGACTTCGAATTAATTGGACAAATTCATCAATTTTTGGGATTGACGGTCGGCCTGAACCTGCCAATGATGGATTTGGAGCAAAAGAAAAAAGCCTACAACGCGGATATCACGTACGGTGTCGGTACGGAATTCGGCTTCGACTATTTGCGCGACAACATGGCCTATAAATTGGAAGATAAAGTGCAACGCCCATATCATTTTGCCATCATTGACGAAGTGGACTCCGTTCTCATCGACGAAGCGAAAACACCGCTCATCATCGCCGGAAAAACCCCTTCCCAGGAAGAATTGCACCGCATCGCCGCCATGCTTGCGAAAACGTTCAAAAAAGATGAAGACTACGAATACGATGAAGAAACAAAAGCGACTTCCCTCACCGATCAAGGCATCGATAAAGTGGAAGAAGCGTTCGGCGTCGACAACTTGTATGATTTGGATCACCAAGTATTGTACCACTATGTCATCCAGGCGGTGCGCGCCCACGTGATGTTTGAGCGCGACGTCGACTACATCGTGAAGGACGATAAAATCGAGCTGGTGGACATGTTCACCGGGCGTATCCTGGAAGGGCGTTCCTTGTCTGATGGATTGCACCAGGCCATCGAGGCAAAAGAAGGGGTAACGATTACAGATGAAAACAAAGCCCAAGCCCAAATCACCATCCAGAACTACTTCCGCATGTATCCGATTCTTTCCGGGATGACCGGTACGGCCAAAACCCAGGAAAAAGAATTCCAGGAAGTGTACAACATGCGGGTTGTCCAAGTGCCTACCAACCGGCCGGTCATCCGTATCGACCAGCCGGACATGGTGTTTGAAACGCGGGATGCCAAATATGAATTCGTAGCCCAGGAAGCAAAACGCCGCCATGAAAAAGGACAACCGATTTTGATCGGAACCACTTCCATTCTGCAATCGGAAGAAGTGGCGAAATATTTGGATAAATACGGATTGGATTACCAATTGCTCAATGCGAAGACCGTCGAGCAGGAAGTGGAATTGATTTCCCAAGCGGGACAAAAAGGAAGAATCACCGTTGCCACCAACATGGCAGGACGCGGTACGGACATCAAATTGGGCGAAGGCGTCCATGAACTTGGAGGACTTTACGTTATCGGAACGGAAAAACATGAAAGCCGCCGAATCGACAATCAGCTTCGTGGCCGCTCCGGTCGACAAGGGGACCCTGGGGAAACCCGCTTCATCATTTCATTGGAAGACGATATGTTCCGCCGCTTCGCCAAAGAGGACGTGGAAAAGTTCAAAAAGAAAATGACGGTGGACGAGAAAAAGCTGGTGCTCAACAAAGATGTGCAGGAATTGATCGACCGCACGCAACGCATCGTCGAAGGTGCGCAATTCTCCATGCGCCAATACAACTTGCAGCTGGATGATGTCATCAATGACCAGCGGAAAATTATGTATACATTGCGTAACAAAGTGCTCCATCAGGAAGACATTATCGACATCATTCAAAAACTGCTTGCGGATGCCATCGACTTTGCCATCCGTGAAAATGCGGACGAAGGGCTTGGCCATGAAGAATGGAATTGGGATGAAATCGAAAACACTTTGAATTCCATCTTCCCGGAAAAAATCGTCTTGGACCGCTCCGTCACAAAAACAAAACAAATATTTGACCAAGTCGAACCGAGTCACTTACAATTGAAGGAATTCATCCAATCCTTCGAAAACGATGAAAGTGTCATTGCCACTTCCCAACAAGTGATGCTGAACTACATCGATCGGATGTGGATCAACCACTTGGCGCAAATGACCTATTTAAAAGAAGGAATCGGCTTGCGCAGCTATCAAGGCGAAGACCCGATGCGGATCTATCAACGGGAAGGATTGAAATTATTCGGCAAAAACTTCCAAGAACTTCGCCGTCAAATCGTATCAGAATTGGCAGCATTTATGAAAATTCGCCGGAACGAGGAGGAAACAGAGAATGGGGCTATTTGATTTCTTTAAGAAAAACGATAAAGTGAAATCCGACAGTGCAATCGACTCAAGCAATTTAATAGAAGATGCGGAAACATCAACCGAAACAAAATTGGTCAAAACGAAACTTTCCTTGCATCCAAACTGGATCGTGCCGCAAGAACAGAAATATGTGTTCAGCTTCCTGGCGAACCAATTGGCGCCGCTCCGTCCAAACCAATTATCCCTTGCCGCCATCGATATCGATGCGGATAAAAATACAGGGAATTGGTATGTGCGCGCCTTCTTCCGTTCATCCCTTCCCCAAGAGATTGAATTAGGGGAAGTCGGGCTGATTTTATTGGATAAAGACAATCATCCAATAGCTTCCAAAATGTTTGATTTCAAAGAATTGGGGACCATTCCTCCTGAAAGCTGCCGGCCTTGGGTGTTTACGTTCGAGAAGGAACATATCCAGGCGGATGAACTTCCTGGCGAAGGATGGAAACTCGCTTTTAATTTGAATACATTGAAAAAACACACATTGGATTTGGATGATTCCTGGAAAAGCCAACTGTCCGCGGAGCAGCAGGAATATCTTGAAAAAATCGTCAGCCAATTGCCTGAATTGAAACAAAATGAAGTGAATTTCACGGGCTTCCAGGCGAAATTCCGGGATGACCGGAGTCTTACGGTTTCCCTCTTTATCCGGAACGGAAGCGACCGGGCCATCAATTTTGAGCAATTGCCATTGGAAATCATTGATGCAAACGGTAAGCGGGTGGCCAAAGGAACATTCAAATTTGAACCGCCTTTGACGGTGCAACCCCGCACAACGAAGCCATGGTCATTCATCTTCCCGGCGGAACTGGTGGATGCGGATGGCGCGGATTTATCCCGCTGGAGAGCTGTAGTGCCGCAGTAATAGGGATTGCATGGGCATGTTCAATAGGAGTTTGTTTGAAAAGAGCGAATGTAAAAGATTCGCTCTTTTTTGTTTTGATGTGTGATTGGCGGGAAACGGCATTGCCGGGAGGAGTCCAATTGTTTGATTGGTGCGGGCGGGATTCGATTTGGTGCGGATGGGGGCGTTTTGGTGCGGATACTGTCTTATTTAGTGCATTTGTGGTCGCCTTTAGTGCGAATGAGCATCCTTTTAGTTCGGATGCGATCCCCTTTGGTGCGTTTGGGCATCCTTTTGGTTCGGATACTCTCCTATTTAGTTCGGATGCGTTCCCCTTTAGTGCGAATGGGCATCCTTTTAGTTCGGATGCGATCCCCTTTAGTGCGTTTGGGCATCCTTTTGGTGTGGATGAGATCCCCTTTGGTGCGGATACTGTCTTATTTAGTGCATTTGTGGTCGCCTTTAGTGCGAATGGGCATCCTTTTAGTTCGGATACTCCTCTCTTTGGTGCGTTTGGGCATCCTTTTGGTTCGGATACTCCCCTATTTAGTTCAGATGCGATCCCCTTTGGTGCGTTTGGGCATCCTTTTGGTGTGGATACTCTCCTATTTAGTTCGGATGCGATCCCCTTTAGTGCGTTTGGGCATCCTTTTGGTTCGGATACTCCCCTATTTTGTTCGGATGCGATCCCCTTTAGTGCGTTTGGGCATCCTTTTGGTTCGGATACTCCCCTATTTTGTTCGGATGAGATCCCCTTTAGTGCGTTTGGGCATCCTTTTGGTTCGGATACTCCCCTATTTAGTTCGGATGCGATCCCCTTTAGTGCGTTTGGGCATCCTTTTGGTTCGGATACTCCCCTATTTTGTTCGGATGAGATCCCCTTTAGTGCGAATGGGCATCCTTTTGGTTCGGATACTCCCCTATTTTGTTCGGATGCGTTCCCCTTTGGTGCGTTTGGGCATCCTTTTGGTTCGGATACTCCCCTATTTTGTTCGGATACATTCCCCTTTGGTGCGGATGGGCATCCTTTTGGTGTGGATGCATTCCCCTTTGGTGCGGATACTGTCTTATTTAGTGCATTTGTGGTCGCCTTTAGTGCGAATGGGCATCCTTTTAGTTCGGATACTCCTCTCTTTGGTGCGTTTGGGCATCCTTTTAGTCCGGATGCGTTCCCCTTTAGTGCGTTTGGGCATCCTTTTGGTTCGGATACTCCCCTATTTAGTTCAGATGCGATCCCCTTTGGTGCGTTTGGGCATCCTTTTGGTTCGGATACTCCCCTATTTAGTTCGGATGAGATCCCCTTTAGTGCGTTTGGGCATCTTTTTGGTGTGGATACTCCCCCATTTAGTCCGGATGCATTCCCTATCAGTGCGGATGAATTCACCTTTCGTACATCCCTTTTTAGAAAAACATGCCTTCAAATAAAAAGCCGACTGGAACGCTTTCCTTTCCAGACGGCAAAAAACCTATTCTCACTTGATTCCGTTGAATCGCTTGTACGCTACAAAATGTTTTTTCCAATAATCAGCGGAAACATTTGAAATTTCCACCCCATCATTCCCGGCGTGGATAAATTTTCCGTCGCCGAGATAAATGCCCATGTGTGAAACCCCTGCTTTGTATGTATGTTTAAAGAAAACGAGATCGCCAGGGACTGGATTTTTCACTTTTGTCGTATCTTGCATGAAGTAGTCTTCACTGCTCTTTCTCAAGATATCCAAGCCGGCATTCGCATACACGTAACGGACAAATCCGGAACAATCAAATCCATCCGGCGTGTTGCCTCCGAATAAATACGGCACACCCAAATACGTTTTGGCGATTTCGATCGCTTTTTTGTAGATGGCTTGTCCTTTGTCGGAAGGATTTGTTTCGATCAACCGTTCTTTTGCCAACTGGGCTTCGATGGCTTTATCCTTCAACGCTTCCTCATTTGCGGAAGTATCCGTCTGATTGCCCGCGCCATTGCCGGGATTTCCTGCCGCAACACCCGTTGAAGAAGCATAAATGTTCAATATTTGTCCAACATAAATCTTATCGGCGGAAGGCAATTGATTCCATCGGACAATCTCCTCCACTGACACATTAAATTTTTTCGCGATTTTTGTTAACGTATCGCCTGCAGCCACTTTATATGTAATGGAAGACGCAATCTGCTGGTCGCTCAATTTGGTCATTCGGGCTTTGGATAACGTTTCTTTTCTCGTTTCGGAACGATCCAAATTGGCGATATGATTAGACATGATCATGCTTTTTATGTTAGAATGGGCGACGGTTGTTTTCACACCGTTATCTGTCGTCGCATAAACGCTCGGCGAGAAAATGCAGCTCGCCAATATGGCCGCACCGATCAGCATCGACTTCTTTCGAGGATACATCCCTTTCCCTCCTTCAAAAGGAAATTTGTGATTCTATCATACTACTTATTTTCTATTTCGGCAAAAAGCTTATAATTTTAAATATCTTGCCAACCGTTCCCAAAAATCTTAAAAAATTGTGTTTGTCTTTTTCGACAACATGTGATAGAATTCGACATTGTTGGTGTCAAGTTACTATTTTAAATTTTTAGAAATTTTACTCTATTCTTAAATAACTGAAGGAGAAAATGCATCATGAATAATCTTGGTAGTTTTATTAAAAACAATTTGGCTGTAGGGTTTATGCTATTCGCTCTGTTTTTGGGAGCTGGTAATATCATTTTCCCGCCGCTATTGGGACAACAAGCAGGTGAACACCTCCTTCCCGCAATCATCGGATTCCTTATTACAGGTGTGGGTTTGCCGCTTACAGGGATCGTGACCGTCGCTAAAAATGGAGGGGACCTTCAAGAAGTGGCCGGCCGGATCCATCCGTTGTTCGGCATCATCTTCACAGCGGTGGTCTATTTATCCATCGGGCCGCTTTTTGCGATTCCCCGTACCGGCGCCGTGACCTATGAAATCGGGATTGCGCCATACTTATCAGAAGCGCAGGCTGAAAGTTGGGTGCCTTTATTTATCAGTTCGTTGATCTATTTTGCCATCAGTTTATATCTGGCCTTGAATCCAACTAAATTGGTGGACCGTATCGGTAAAATCTTGACGCCCGCTTTATTGATCGTTATTTTATTGCTTGCGTTAAAAAGCGTCATCACGCCAATGGGGCCACTTCAAGAAGCCCAAGGTGATTACATTACGAAAGCTTTTTCAAAAGGGTTTGTTGAAGGGTACTTGACAATGGACGTGCTTGCATCCCTTGTATTCGGTATCGTCGTTGTCCAATCCATCCAGGCAAAAGGGATCATGGACCGGGCGAAACAAGTGACCATCACGATTTTTGCCGGAATTGTTGCAGCCTTGGGACTAGCGTTCGTTTATATTTCTTTATCTTGGATTGGGGCATCCAGTCCGACGGTGACAGGCTATTTTGATGAAGGCGGCAGCGTCATCTCCGCCGCTTCAAAAGTATTGTACGGCAACACGGGAAGCATCATTTTATCATTGGTCATCATCTTGGCTTGTATCACCACATCAGTTGGTTTGATTACCGCAAATGCGACATTCTTTTCAAAACTATTCCCGAAACTTTCCTATAAATTATTGGTCGTGATTTTTACCGTATTCTCTTTCTTGATTTCAAACTTCGGGTTGGCTAAATTGATTCAAATCACTTTGCCGGTGCTTTTATTCATCTACCCTATCGCCATCGTGCTCATGTTTATGGTCATGTTCGACAAAGCTTGGAACCGGGCACCAATTGTTTACACGTTAGCTTTGATTGCAACAGCCTTTGTAAGCTTATACGATGGAATTAAAGGGGCCGGATTCAGCATCGGCTGGTATGAAAAATTGGTAAGTTCTTTTCCGTTATATGAACAAAGCCTTGGATGGCTCGTTCCAGCCATTGTCGGACTTGTCATCGGCTGGATCATCCATCTTATAACGAAGTCTGCAAAAGGCGCAACAAATTAATAGAAGGAGCTGTTTGGAGAGCAACGGCTTTCCGGGCGGCTCCCATTTTTTTTTGAGAAACTTCTATAATAATATCTTCGGCGGTTTTCCATTCCCGCTTTGCTCAGAATTTCCCCCTTGGCGGATTCCTGCCTTGGATTGGCGAATCGTTCATCCCTAACAATGAAACATGGACGCCTTCTTTGTTACAAAAACATTACAAAAATATTTCAAAAACATTCCCCTTTTCGTTTTATTTAGTCTTTCATGTACATATGTTGTAACAAAGGCTAAACCCTGTTTTGTCGGGCACGATACATACACTTCCGGTTTCTTCCATCAAGCCGGCAAAATGTTTCTCCGATGCTTTGCCGCAAGTTTGCACTCCATTTCCACATGTGAAGGGCATCTATGCTTCCTCCATCCCTTCCCTTCACCGATTAAAATATTATTCTATCAATCTCTCAGAAACTGTTTATATCATCCAGCTCCAATTGCTATAATAGAGACATCCAGAAAGTAGAGGTGTACCACATGAAAAAATGGTTTTCAGTCATCCCGATGCTGCTTTTCATTCTATTATTGCCGTTGAATGTACAAGCAGCAAATGTATTGCAAGAAATAAAAGGGATTGTAAAAAGTGAATATTACGGCGAGATCAAAGGGAATATCGATCAGGCAACGACCATTGATGAAGCCATTAATATGCTTGACCCGTATTCCAGCTACTTTACACAGGAAGAATATGACAGTTTTATGAACACGGTGAACATGAAACAGGTTGGAATCGGGGTGGTCATGCTCCAACATGAAAAAGGCATGTTGATTACGTATGTGATCGAAGACGGCAGTGCCTTTGAACAGGGGCTGGAAGCTGGAGATATTATCACAAAAGTGGATTCCGTTTCCCTCCAAGGAAAAACCGTTGAGGAAGGTCAGGCATTACTTTTGGGGAAAGAGAATACAAAAGTGACCGTTCAAGTTTTGAAAGCCGATGGTTCAACGGTGACGAAAACTTTGACAAGAAAACCTTTCTCCATCCCGAATACAGCAAGCCGGCTTCTTTACGGAAATGTCGGCTACATCCAGCTCCAATCCTTCTCAGAAAACGCTGCCGAGCTTGTGAAAAAAGAGTATGACAAATTGAAAAAACAAGGAGCCACTTCCTTCATCCTCGATTTGCAAAACAATGGCGGCGGATATGTGGATGCGGCGGAAGATCTGATCGGTTTATTCCAAAATACGGAATATGCCTATAAAGTGAAATACAGCAAAGTGAATACCCAATATTATTTATATTACGACCGGGAAAGAAATAAATACCAGCTGGCTTCCGACGGCTCTTTGCTGGTGAAACTGGTTGGGCCGCAACGAATTTTTGACAATCATACGAAAGTGCTTGTAAACCGCTATAGCGCCAGCGCTTCCGAAATGACCGTCGCCTCGTTGAAAGATTATCAAGCGGCGGTGATTTACGGGGAAAAAACATACGGAAAAGGCACGATGCAAGCCTTTTATGAACTATCCGACAATGGTGTATTAAAACTGACCATCGGCGAATTTTTCGGCCCGAATGGAACCGTGATCCGCAATACCGGAATCACACCGGATATCATTACGAAATCCGATCCGCTTTATCAGGCGCATTATGATGCCATTGCCGAAAAACTCGCAAACTATAAAGAGATGAAAGCTTTGACGAATGTGCCGACAACAAAAACATTTACAATCACGTTGAACCGCCAATTGGGCCCAGTCAATGGAAATGATGTCGAGCTGGTGGAATTGGGCGGAAATAAAGTGGATGTTTCTCTATCAACAAAAGGCAATCAATTGATTGTGACGCCTAATCAGCCATTATCAGCAGGTAGCGAGTATATGCTTCTCGTCCATCCAACATTGAAAGACAAACAGAACAATCCATTAAAAGAAGGGGCCTATTTGCGCGTGACTGTAAGAAACAATTAATTTCCGGCACCTGACCGAGCCATGTTCATTCTTGAATGAATATGGCTCTTTTTATCGTTAAAAAAAAATCCTTAAAAAGCACGGTATTCGAACTTTTAAGGATTGGGAAGTCATTCTATACGATCGCTTCCAAAAAATTTCACCACTATTTTACGAAGTTTCTCGCAAAATACAAGTTGATGATTTCAGAAGCCAGTTGTTCCGGTTCTCTTTCTTTTGTAAACAGCAAAGTCAATGTGAGACGCTCGATGGCGCCAACCAAGCTGTGAGCAACAATACGGATATCATAATCGGCAAATTCTGCCCGATCTTTCAACACTTCTTCGATCAGATCGGAAAATCTTTCTTTTAATTTGTCTGCTTCTTCCGTTTGATAGTAACCGATTTTGGTTAAATGCGGTTTACTTTCAAAGAATCGGAACAGAATCGTCAAATTTCTATGTATATTTTCAACGATATTTCCCTCATCAGCCTCCGATTGAATGCGGTTGATTGTTTCTAGGAAGTTATTTTTAAACTGTGAGATTAAATCATTATATAATGACTCTTTATTTTCAAAATAAAGATAAAACGTTGGCTGTGTCAAATTAGCAGACTTCACAATATCACTAATTTTTGTTTTATGATATCCATTTTTCGAAAATAATTCTGTAGCCTTTTCTAGAAGTAGTTTTTTACTTCTTTCACCACTCGAATTTACTCTTCTACCTCTAGGCAATGTACTTACCCCCATCCATATTCTTCACAGCATTTTCATTATATAGTAAATTCTGTTTACGCTAAATAATATTATCATAATTTTACAAAATCCAAACATAAAAGTAGGTAAAATAGTGTAAATTGACTATAAACACAGTGTAAATAGTATAAATAAACAAAAAACATTTTAGGTTAAAAGTTTTATTACTATAAGTATATCGATTGACACAAATTGTAAAGACATGATATTTTCTTCCAATTTTTAGTGTTCATCAAACCGGTATTCTCTACTCTATACTAAAATATCATGCTTCACAACATCATTCCAATTATTTTGCTCACAAAGGTTATAGTATTTTTTTGATGTAAATACATTTTTTTGATAAAATATTATAATACTTATTATTATGCTTGGGTTTGAACGAATATTCCAATAAAAAATTGAGGCTGCGAAAACCGGGTTCAAGAAAAAAGGAGAATTTGAGAAAGCTCAAATTCTCCTTTAATAGAGGAAGGGTTTGTCCCAACCTCATACCGCTATATCTTTTATTTATTCCCTTTCAATTTGCCCCTGATTTTATTCCAGTATTCTTCCACCTCTTGGATGCCAAACAGCTTCAACAATCCGATTGTACTCACGCCGAAAATGACTAATCCGACAAGGAAGGTGATCCACTTATAATCAAACACCAGGTATTTGCTTGAAAAATATGTAATGCACCCGATTAAAATAAGTGGAATGAGCAGTTTGATGGACTCTTTGGACGACTGTCCCCCGCCGACTTTCAAATCGTATTTGAAGCGCGCATAAACGATCAATAACAGCGTGTTCACAATCGAGCTGATCAGCGTACCCCAAGCGATGGAAGCGACGCCTGTCGAGTCCGCCATCCAATACATCACCGCAATGTTGACGATGAACACGTTGATGATGCTGAAGATGACCGGTGCAAGGGAATCCCCTTTTGCATAATAGAATCGCGTGATATACGTATTGGCCGCCAGGAAGAACATGGACAATACGAAAATTTGCATCACCGGCGTCGTCAATTTCGTTCCTTCTTTAGTAAAGTTTCCGTATTCAAAGATGACTTGGATGATATTTTCCGCGTAGAAATAGGCGAAGATGGATACAGGAACCATCAATAAGACCAAATAACGCAATCCTTTGCTGTATAAGTGCCGAATGGATTCATGATCATCTTCGGCTTCTTTCCGGCTTAAAATGGGATAGATGACCGTCGTCACCGCTGTAATCAAAATGGTTTGCGGGAATTGCGTCAATCTCGACGCATAGTTGACAACGGAAATGGCGCTTTCCCCAAATCCCAGAAGCTGGGCAAAGAAACGTTGCAGCATCGCATAAATTTGGATCGTTCCGCCGCCGATCATAATGGGCACCACCATGATCCACAAATCCCTTGTCGTCATATCCCGCTTAAAGGAGATGCCGATCGGATGGGATTTCAGCTTGCGGTAGCCGGCAATCAGGAAATAAATCATGATCACCGCACTGACCATCGCACTGACCCCGTAAGCGATTGGCCCGATGAAGAAAGATAGGCCGACCGCGATGACCAAAAAGGCGACATTATAGATCAAGATGGAAAAGCTGGATAAATGAAATTTATTATGAACATTCAATAAACCGCTGTAATACGAAGCAAGAATCAAGAAAATTGATGAAGGCATCATCCAGTAAAACAAATGCTTCGTCAACTCAATGGCTTCCGGTGTAATTTCTTTGTTGTTTTCGTATAACTCCTTGATAAGTGGATCGGTGAACAGAAGCACGACCGCCGTCATGACGATTCCGGATGTCAACACAATCGTGAAGGACTGCTTGACAAATTCCGCCTGGTCGGTTGTTTTTCGTGTATACAACGAAATGACCGCCGTTGTAAAGGCGCCGCCAACGACCAAATACAAGAAGTTCGGCACCATGTACGCCGTAAAAATGCTGTCGGCTGCGAAGGAAAATCCGTATTGGTAGCCGATGACCATTTCCCTCAAAAATCCGAAAATCCGGGCTGCGATATTGATGATGGCTACTGCTCCGACGATTTTTAAAAATTTATTCATAGGCCCGAACCTCCGTTGACCGCAGATTCGTACAGCCTGATGACCCGTTTTGTGATTTCATCCGCATCATGGATATGCAAAATCCTTTCGCATGCTTCCTGATTCACATATTGTTCTTTTGGAGTCGTCAGAGCTTTCAACATTTCATCCGCCAGGGCATTCGGATTTTTCGGTTCCACCAGACGGCCGGCTCCGTCCCCGAGCAGGTACGTCAGTCCACCGACATCCGATGCAATGACAGGAATTCCTGTCGCGACGGCTTCCAAGGCAACCAGCCCGAACCCTTCCAAATGGGAAGGCAGCACAAACACATCGCTTGCCTGATACCAAGTCGCAAGCTCCTGCTGCTTCATTGGCCCGACCATCAGCACATCTTCATCCACTAATGGTTTTAGACTGTTGACGAAATTCGTATCCCGCTGAGAACCGATAATGACAAGCTTGATTTTTCGATCCGACGCCTTTTTCACTTGCTGGAAAGCGATGAGCAGCTCTTCCACGCCTTTTTGTCTGATGACATTGCCAACAAACAAGTAGATAAAGGCATCTTTATCCAGCTGCAATTGTTTTCTCGCCGATTCCTTGTTGCCGGGCTTGAATTGTTTGCGGTTTACGCCCATGCTGCAAACGAGGATTTTCTCCCGCGGAATGCCATATTCCTTTTCAATTTGCTCGGCAAGCACCGGTCCCACGGCAATGACATGGCTGCTTTCCCGCAAAATATTCTCCGTCCAATTGCGGATGATGGCGCTTTTCTTCGCCATCCGCTCAATATCGCCGCCATGGGCAGTGACGACATACGGGATATTGAACAACTTTTTCATCATCAATGAAAAGACGCCGGACGGGAATACATAGTGGGCATGGGTAACGGAAATGTCCTTTTTATATTTCAACGCTTTCCCAAGAACCTCTTTCGCCCATTTGCCGTATTTCAATAAGGTGTTTTTCTTGCCCGTTCTTGGATCTTGGTTTGCGGCGACAATGACGTCCATGTTTTCATTTTTCAGCGCTTCCACCTGATTTTTGACGAAAATGCCAAATGACGGATGTTCATTTGAAGGATACATATTGCTGATTACAAACACTTTTTTCATTTGTCCTTCACTGCCTTCATCATCAATTCTTTGCCTTTGCTCGCTTCTTCATATGCCTTTCGGGCGATGGTTTTCGTTTCATCCACAACCTCTTTCCAATTCTTGTGGAGTTCATGAAAGGCGCGATATAAAATCATGTCATCCGTTTCGATCTCTTCAAGGGCAAGACAGCGGTTTTCGATGCCGGTCAATCTCATAAAATTGGTCACTTTCGGATGATAGGAAATGCCGATCACCGGTGTTGCGGAACAGGTCGCAATAATCAATGAATGCAACCGTGTGCCAATCACCGCATCATACTTGCTCACCAGCTCCAATAATTTTTGCGGCTTCAAGTTTTCATCAATGATGGTTGTCCTCGCTTGATGCTTCATTTTCTTCTGGATATCTTTCGTCACATACACATCTTGAGGATATTTGGTGGCGAAAAAGGTGATGTTGACATTTTCCTTTTCAATCAAGTGGTCCAAATTTTTCGCCATCCCGGACACGTAATTCTCATACTTATCGACGTCGCCATATGGCCAGTAGTTCGCGTTATACATGGGCACACAGGAAACCGCCACTTCCATCGGCTCCTCCCGGTAACCGGCTTTCGGATGGTATAAAGTGAAGGCCGGGTCGCCGATGACTTTGATTTCTTTTTTAACGCCGATTTTTTCCAATAACGTTTTCGATTCGGGATCCCTCACCGAAATATTGGAAGCATGTTTGCACATGAATCGGATCATCAGACGGCCTGAAATGGTATCAAGCGGGCCCGCACCGCATCCATACACGATGTACGGCACTTTCGCGTTTTTGGCCATCAACGCATAGGTGCTGTAAAGGTGGGCTTCCCGGCGGTAAAAATCCATCAATATGCCGCCGCCGCCAATGATGAGCAGATCGCATTTCGAAACATATTTTTTATTGGATTGGTATGTAGTGTAAAAAGTTTTATATAAATTTTTGCTTTTATAGTATAATGGATAGCTTTTGACTCCATATTGTTCGCTCGTTTGCTGCGTGTTGTTGCTGAATACAATAATGTCGTCACGGGAAACGTTGAACACCTGCTCCAGCTGCATGATGATGCTGAGCAAAATCGATTCATCCCCGTTATTATCATTACCGTAATTGCCTACGATTCCGATTTTCATGAACCTACATCCTTTTGTTGTTATAATGAACAATTATAGCATTCCGTTGTATAGAATAACATAAAAATAGCCACAAGCCTAATACCATCAAATAATAAAACCAGGCCATTGTTGACCTGGTTTTTTCAAACTATTTTTCACATGCCCATCCATCGTTGTCCCGGTCCATTTTAGCCTGGTAGGCGGGATGGCCGGATGGAACCCCGTTCGGATAATACTTCTGCATCTCTGTACAATTGGCAAAACTTGACGGTGCTCCCGGCACGACAGTGGATTGATTATTGTTCTGTGTTGTTTGGGAGGTGTTTTCAAACGGTTTCGCATTCAACGTATACAGATAGCCGTCCGATGTGATGACAATATTGCCGCTTGCCGCCGTGCTGTATGCTTTGGCGCCGACCGTTTTTATATTGCTCAACACGCCGCTGTTCGGATGGCCGTATGAATTTCCCTTGCCGTAGCTGAGGATGACCGTTTCAGGCTTCACCGCGCGCAAAAACGCCAAACTTGAACTTGTGCTTGAGCCGTGATGCCCCGCTTTCAAAATTTCCGATTCCACATTGTATTTCGCCATCATTTGCGATTCGATGGCTGTGTCCGCATCCCCTGTCAACAGCGCATCCACATCCTGATAAGACACTTTTAATACGATGCTTGCCTCATTCGTCTCTTCCGCATAGGCATTCACATTGAGCACCTGGATTTTTAATGATGGATCAATGGTTAAAGACTCGCCCATGACCGATTGACGGTAATCGGATCCTTCATTTTTGACGGCGTTCAATAGTGCAATATACGTGTCTGTTGCGCTCACTTTCCCGCTGTCGATAAAGTGTTCCACTTGGAATGCGGCCAATACGTCGAGCAAGCCGCCGATATGATCGGCATCCGGATGGGTCGCAACGACATAGTCAAGCGTATTGATTTTCAATGATTTCAAATACTCGACCACTTCATCCCCTGCCGATTTTGGACCGCCATCCACCAATATGGTTTTGCCATTTGGCGTTTGAATCAGGATGGAATCCCCTTGTCCAACATCAAGGAAATGGACTTTCATATTTTTTAATACGGTTGAACCGGTTTCTTTGTAACGGACAGCCCGGGCTACAAACGTCGCCAAATGGGCTTTCGTCAAGTTGTTTTGCGGTTTGAATGTGCCGTCGGTGTATCCTGTCGTAATGCCCGCTTTGGCCAATTGTTTGACCGCTTCATAAGCCGTATGCCCTTTTGGCACATCTTTGAAAGTTTGCGTCCCGTTCGGCAATTTGTAAGCCCGGGCGATGAAGGCTGCCATATGGCCACGGGTCACTTTTTGGTCCGGTTTGAATGTGCCGTCCGGATACCCGTTGATGATTCCGGCTTTCGTTGCCTCATAAATATAGCCGCTGTATTTATGGCTTTTCGGCACATCTTTGAAGCCGGTTGCCTTAGGCGTATTATCCAATTTTAACGCCTTCGCCAGCATGACGATGACATCCATACGGGTCGCCGTATCGGCAGGGGCAAATGTTGCCGCTGGATCAATGGCCCCCTTGTCCACCAAATATTCGATGTCCGAATAATTGTAGTGGGTTTTTGGAACATCCCGGAATGTTTGCGCATAGGACGGAACCGCAAAAGATAGGATGAGTATCATTGATAAGATGGTCGATAAAATTTTCTTCATTATTCTTCTCCCTTAGTTTCATTCAAGGCTCCATTATAGGCTTGAATCGGAAGTTTGTACACCCATGTTCGGTTGGCAGCATTGTCAGTCCGTTTTAATAATGCCAATGTTGCCCTTCCAACGCATTTTCTTGCAAATAAAAAACTCTCCTCCGCTAAAAGCAGAGGAGAGCATAGGATGTTACAGATGAATCGCGCGGTAAACAAACAGAACGAAATGTTCCCGGCGGATGTTTTCATTCGGTTTGAATGTGCCGTCCTGGTATCCGGTTGTTACGTTATGATATGCCAATGCTTGAATGTAGGAAACGGCCCAGTGTTGGGACGGAACATCGGCAAAACTGATTTTTTGGTTATTCAAGCTGGCTGTTTGCACTTTCGTATGATCCAATTCAAAGGCTTCGGAAATGATTTTGGCCATTTGGGCGCGGGTCAATTTCCCTTTCGGATCAAATGTGCCGTTTTCTTTCCCGCTCATGATGCCGGCGTTTGCCACCGCGGCAATTTGTTTGTAGTAAACATGCGTTTTTGGAACGTCTTTGAAGTTTGGATCTTTGACATTGTTTGTATTCAAATTGAGCACTCTCGCCAAAATGACGGCCGCATGCTCACGGGAAATGTTTTCTTTCGGTTTGAATGTGCCATCGCTGTAACCTGTGATGATATTATTTTTGGCGCTGTATTCGATTTCGTTGTAGTATTGGTAATTTGAAGGCACATCTTTGAAGATGGATTTGTCCTTCACTTGCACAGCCATGGAAACCGATTTTGACCCCAATGTCGCAACAATTTTTCCGCTGCCCGGATTTGTCGCCTTAAATTGGCCGGAAGAAGTGATTGTGCCGATGTTTCCTTCCACAGACCATTTCACTTGATTGGCGTTATAGACGAGTGTTTTTCCTTCCGCATCTTTTGCATCCACCGTGTAGTTTTGCGTTTCATCCACTGTGACTTCCTTGGCCCCTTGGATCGTCATGGAGCTTGGGGCATCCACGATGGTCACAGGGAAGGATTGGAGGACTTTTCCTTTATACATGATATAAATCCGGTCTTCTCCCGCTTTCGTTGTTGTAAATGTCGTGCCGTTCACCTGCAAAGTTTTGTTTTGGGATGCAAGACTGATAGAATCGGAAGCAAGCGGAAGCGGATTATAATATTCATCCAATACATATTGTACGTTGACCGTCGAACTTGTTCCGACAAGCATTGTACCTACGTTCGTGCGGGAGTATTTGAGTGTTTTCGCTTCTCCCAATGGTGCGGTGCTGATCGCTTCCAAAATGGCATGGACCGCACGCGGAGAACCGTCCGATGGTTTATTGATCAGAACAACATCATTGCTTCCATATTTCCGGATCCCCATCGTTGTGGAGCCGCCGCCATCCAGGTTGATGGCTGTATCCACGCCCAAAGAGACCAAATAATTGGCCAGTTGCGTCATATTCATTCCTTTGCTGTGGGACTGTCTTCCATCCACCGTAATGAAATGGACCGTTTTCTTATCTTTGCTTAACGCCACAACCGTTCTTGGAGCCACTTCTCTTGCGCGGCTGGAAGAAGTGCTCATCATGATGTACGGTTTGCCATCACGCACCAAGAATGGCCCTGAAGCAAGGATGAATTGCGCATCTTTCCATTGGGCATCGATATCAAAATTCACGCTGATTTGCTGTCCGATTTGCAAATTGGAGAAAGTTTTGCTGTATGGTGAGCCTCCCTGAACAGACAGAATAAATCCGTTTTTCGGAATGGCATGTTTCGTTTGTCCATAAGGGGCAATTTCTTTGACCCTTCCTGAAATGGTATCGCCAAAATAGATGGGTCCCACCGGTTGATCGCCTTCGATGATTACGTCGAATCCATATTCATTGTTGTTCGTATAGCCGAGGTAATAATTTGGCGTATAAACCACGACTTCATTGGCGTTGCGGACACGGTCCATTCCTGAAAGATTATAAGTGCTGCCGTTCGTCGACATCGTAATTTTCATATCAAAATAATCGATGATGCCTTGTCCATTTTTACCGATGCCGAATGCCGTCGGAACGTTCATGTATTGGTCCGCGCCTTCCGATACAAGACCGCCGTTGATGATGCGGTTATTTTTCGCAATCAAAAATGCGGGAACGCCCGTGCTCATATTGAAAAATGCCGCGTTGATTGCACCGACCACCCGATTTCCGTCCCTGGAATCGCGGTTTGCGATGGCCAGCACCGTTTCCCGTTTATTATAGGCGCTTGGCAATCCAACATCGACTTTCGTATATGAATCATTCAAATTGATTGATAGATGATTGATCACATTCGTATAGCTGTCTTTGTATGTATATTGGCTATACATCACTCCGGAAGAAACCGGATATTGCTCATTGACCGTTTGGGCCGCTTGTACCGGTGCTACAGTCCCGATCAATAGCAACAATGCGAAAACAATTGATAATACTTTTTTCATTCTCTCGCTCAAAAAAAGAGCACTCACCTTCCTCCCTTTTCATCTTTTTCCATTAAACCATATTAAACTATAAAAGAGGAAGATAAAATAAGAGAATTCAAAAACACTACTTTCTGCCCTGCTATTTTCATAATATTTCTATTTCATTTATATCAATTCACCCCTTAATAACTTAGTAATATTTTGATAGTATTGGAAATAGAGAGGAGGAGGAAGATGAAAAAATTAGTAGGAATGATGTTTACCATTTTGCTGGTTTTCTCGCTCTTTTCCATCAACCAGGTGGAAGCGGCGGATGATGTGACTGGCAACTATCATGAACGTTCGCTGCGCTATCTGATTTCGAAAGGGGCTTTGACGCCGGACGAGAATGGGAAATACAACCCGAATGCGACGGTGACACGGGCTCAATTCGCGGCATTCATTTCAAGAGTCATCGGATTGCCGAATGGAAAGGATCCGATCTCTTTCAGCGACGTGCCCTCAAGCAACAAATATTATCAGGATATTCAAAAAGCCGCATCAGCCGGAATCGTGACGGGATATGAAAACGGCACATTCAAACCGAATGATCCGATTACACGCCAACATATGGCGGTCATGATTGAGCGTGCGATGAAATATTTGAAGATTCCTACAAGCACAGCGAAAGATTTGACGTTTAAAGACAAAAATCAAATCTACAAGGATTATTATTCCGCTGTCGCAACCGGGGCGGAAAAAGGGATTATCCAAGGGTCTACCATGCCGGATGGCGTGTATTTTTATCCATTGAAAAATACGCCTGTCTCCCAAGCCGCAACGTTCATCATCCGAATGATGGAAGTGGCTGGAAACCAAGAGGCGATCAATTTCGGCCCTTATGAATTAAGCGTGATCCAAAATGGAACGCTGGCGGCAACCAACACAAAATCCTATGATTTTAATGCCATCAAGCCGAGCGTTCAAAATAGCAACCAAGTCATTACGAAAAACGGCAACATCGTTTATATGTATCCAGGTGCCGGTTTCGCAGTGGCGAAAGCTTACAGCGTGTTGAACTCCCAAACAATCGGGGATCAAGTGAGCGTGGCGACCGGATCACAAATGCAATATCTTGGTTCGGAAGGAAATAAAGTGAAAGTGGATTTGGCCGGCCAAGTGGGCTATGTGGATGCAAACACATTGACGTTGTACCCTTACACCTTGTCAAAAGGCCGCAACTATTATAAAAATGTGGGCGGAGAAATCGTGCATGTCTTGGTGGATCCGCAAACCGGCAAAGAAACGGCAAGTTATACGTTCGGCAAAGCGCCAAGCCAAATGAGAGCCGGCGTCAAGTATTACAGCTGGGATGGCATCACGTTCTATACAGGTGCGGAAAAATTTAAATATTACAACTATTATCAGTTCCTTCCTGTTCATACCAAAACCCAATATACAGCTGATGATTTGGACAGATATATCGACTACGCATTAAAAGAGCGGGAAAAACAAGGCGGACGCTATACGAACGCTTCGAAGAAAAGTAAATTGATCGGTTTAGGGAAAAAGTTGAAAGCCTTTGAAGAAGAATACGGCGTCAATGCCATGATGATTTTGGCGCTCGCCTTCCATGAAAGCGATTTTGGAATGAGCGATTATGCGCAAAATTACAACAACTTGTTTGGTTTGTACGTCTATGACACAAATCCATTGAAAAAAGAATTCGCATCTCCGGAAGCAAGCATCCGTGAATTGATGGATCAATTCTGGTGGAAAAACTATATTCCGGCCAATGCTTCCTTTGCCCACGGTGCTGTATTTGGAACAAAACGCATCGGATTCAACGTGAAATACGCATCCGATCCGTATTGGGGCGCAAAAGCGGCAGGACATTACTACCGTGCGGATAAATACTTGGGCGCCAAAGATGCGAATAAAGGTTATAAAGTCGGATTAACAAATACGACGGGATTGAATGTCCGGACGGGCGCATCCACAAGTTTCCCTGCTATTTACCGATATAACCGTTCAATGCTCCCAGTGTTGATTTCAAGCCCCAACCTTGTTTCAAGCGGATGGTACGAAATCATCCCGGACAGCCGCAACCATAAAGTGGCCTACGTAAGTGCACAGTACGTCAATATTTTGGATACTGTGAAATAATGATTGGTGTAAGCGCCTGGCAATAGCCAGGTGCTTTTTTTGTTTTGAGGGGGGTTATGGGGATTTGGTTGAGTGAGGGGGATTCGCTTTTGCTATGCGGGGGATTCGCTTTTGCTATGCGGGGGATTCGCTTTTGCTATGCGGGGGATTCGCTTTTGCTATGCGGGGGATTCGGGGTGGAGGAATTCTTCTTTTGTGCGGATGGGGGGCTCTTTGGTGTGGATACATTCTTATTTCGTGTGGATGGGGGGCTCTTTGGTGTGGATACATTCTTTTTTCGTGCGGATGGGGAGTTCTTTGGTGTGGATACATTCTTTTTTCGTGCGGATGGGGAGTTCTTTGGTGTGGATACATTCTTTTTTCGTGCGGATGGGGAGTTCTTTGGTGTGGATACATTCTTATTTCGTGCGGATGGGGAGTTCTTTGGTGTGGATACATTCTTTTTTCGTGCGGATGGGGGGCTCTTTGGTGTGGATACATTCTTATTTCGTGCGGATGGGGGGCTCTTTGGTGTGGATACATTCTTATTTCGTGCGGATGGGGAGTTCTTTGGTGTGGATACATTCTTTTTTCGTGCGGATGGGGGGCTCTTTGGTGTGGATGGGCTTCTTCGCATGTTCGGATGGCATCCCCTCTTGCTCGGATACGACCACTGCTTGCTCGGATAACTCCTCTTCTTGCACGGATGGCAACTTCTCTTGCTCGGATAACTTCTTATCTTGCTCGGATAACTTCTTATCTTGCTTGGATAGCTCCTTCTCTTGCTCGGATGGCATCCCCTCTTGCTCGGATAACTCCTTCTCTTGCTCGGATGGCATCCCCGCTTGCTCGGATACGACCACTGCTTGCTCGGATAACTCCTCTTCTTGCACGGATGGCAACTTCTCTTGCTCGGATAACTTCTTCTCTTGCTCGGATACCACCCATGCTTGCTCACATAATCCCCAATCTCGCTTAGATACCGTCCCTCGCTCGCATATACCATGTAAAAAAGCGCCCCTATAAATTTTTCCCAAACAAAAAACACCCCCGAATGAATCGCTTCATTCGAAAGGTGCCTCAATTTCAAACTTCATCATTTCCCATATAAACTTCTTGTGCTTCCAAGAGAAGCCTCCGCGCCAATTCCCACTTCCGCTTTCTCCGTCTTACTGATTGCAGAAGCAAGAATCACAAATCCCAGCATCAGGATGAAGATCAAATCCAACAATCCGGTATGAATCGAAACGGTAAACAAGGTGATGACAAACGCATATGCGATTGTATGGAAACTTTTCACTCCGGCTTGTTTCATTTTATTATAAAGCAAGGATACGATGGCTCCATAGAGCAGGAAGCCAATGGCCACGAGCACATATCCCCCATCCAGGAACAATTGGCCGATAAACGTCGGTGTTGTCGTTCTGCCTGGGCGGGTGATGTATTTTCCTTCTTCCACGCTTAATGAGTTCACCACTTCTGTCACTTTCATGCGCGGAGAAATTTGTTCTCCCGGCAAGACGGTACTGAAAATGCCTTTATGGATTTCTCCTTTGAGATAGCCTTCTTTTTCAGTATACTCAATGATTTTACTCAACACGATATGGCCAGTGACCATTTCGCCGTTCAATGCCAAGATCCATTTTGGCGTCGCATTGACGCGCTGTTCAGCTGTCAATAATTTCTCCAGCTCTTCTTCTTCCAAATGCTCACGATCCGGTTGATCCCGCATGTTGAATTCCTTGGACGTATCTTCCATCAACACGCGCACAAACCCGAATAATGCAAAGGAAATGGCCACAACGGCGAGGAATGTCAAGAACCAAGTCAGTTTGACGCGTTTCACCACATAATGGAATACAATAATGCCTGTAAACAACATCAATGCCAATGGTGTCCGATATCCCATCAATAAAAACAGGAACATGACCACAGCAAATAAAATGGCGTACACAATCGCCTTTTTCCACGTCATCGTTTCTTCTTTGATCATTTTATAAGAAAGAAGCAGCAATACCCCGTACCACAACAAGTGGCTGAAGAAATTCAATTTCGGGTCCAAATTCCGGCGCACGGACTCGTCTTCAAGCCCGATCATCCCTTGGGCGATCATCATCACATACGCCACCAATCCGATGGCCGTCAACAGCACCACAAAATGGACGATATATTTGCTCAACTTGGACAACCCGAACGTCGGCAATGTCCATTTTTTGCGATCCACCACATAAACGCCGATGTAATAGCAAACCACCGACAAAATCACGGCCGGCCAAATCGATTTTCTCACATTGAATAAATCGAACCGCCAAAAATCAAACAAACTGACGACGAAGTAAGCCATCAAAATAAACGGCAAAAAGAAATATGGCGAGAACGTATCTATTTTATTTATATTGTTAATCGTCGCTTTTATCCTATCTTTCATATAACTTCCCGAACATCGATTTCCCTGCAGATGCTCTTCCTTTCCCTCTCTTCATTATGTATTTTATTATTTCAGCAAATCAAAGGTAATTATAGCACAAGATAGCGCCATGAAATTAAACATTTCTATTAAAAAATCAATAGATTCCATATTGGATTTGCGCGGAGAAAGCGCCAAAATCAAATCACCTACTCACTAACCTCATTCACATTCATGCATTTTACATGATTTGAAACCGCAACGCAATTCCCCGGTCAGAATTCGGAATTGGAGAAACATTTCATCCCATTCCGGCGATAGTTTCAGTATGGGCCAAGGTTCCCGGATTATGAAAACGTACCGCCGGACAATTTATTCATTTTTTAGATAAACATTCAGGTTCCGGTCATTATAGGCCAATAGGACATAATCCGGATGAATTTCCTTCAAATAGTCGATCAAAGGCTTATCGAAATAGCGCAAATCAATGATGGTCAATCGGCGGAAATGGGATGCCACCAGCAGTTGGATCGGGTTGAAATAGGAATCCTTGATCACCACCAAATGCTTGTCCACTTGGGGCTTTTGATTATAGATATTCAATTCGATCAAATCGCGGCTGTATCCCTCGCTGTATTCGACCGGTCTTGATTCCTCATAAGTTTTGGCGATTCCGTAAAGCTTGTCCACATCCGCCTGATATTCCCTCGTGGCCGTTCTTTCATAAATGGTCAATATCTCTGAAAAATCAATTGGTTCATTGTAACAAACATGATCATCATTTTCCACCGTCATCGCCAAGATTTTGTTCCAAGAACCCAAAAATTCATTTTTCAAACATACGGTATTCCGCTCATCATAAGGGAACGGGGACAAAGATTCGTCCATCCGTTCGCTCAACGTGCCAATCAACGCTTCATATGCCGCATACGCCCCTCTCATCGTCCAATGGTGGTCCGTTTTATAATACATTTCTTCCACAGGAATGGATGGATCCATATAATCCATTAGACGAACTTCATCTACATTTCGTTCCTTCAACAGCTCATGAACTTTCCGGTTTTGTTCCTGCCCCACATCTTTTGGCATGAACTCGGGAGCTTTCAAAATATATGTGGCTTTGGCTGGGAATGAATAATACGTGAACGGGATGCCGGCTTGTGCCAAATCGTGGGAAAGCCCGGACAATTCATCAACGAACTTCTCGACAGCTTCTTCCTCCACTTCCACCACCGGCGATACAGCAATCCAGCCATCTCCGGCAAGATAATATTTATCGTTCAAATACAATTTCCCCATATGTCTTTGCAACAGCACGTATTCTCTGATCCAGCCGTCCCGCTTTGGAAACTGGTCGGTGAAATAGTCCTCAAGATGCTTCGAATATTCCCCAGAAAATATTTGTTCCAATCCGGGCCGTTTATTCAGCACTGTCAAATTGCGGTTCTCCATTTGGGAAACTGCCCGGTCCGGCATCCATACGTGCACTATGAGCATGCCAAATATGAAGATGAAGAAACTTATCGGCAACAGCAATTCGAATTTTTTCATCATATCACCTAGAATCTGAAATAAATAAACGGATTATGCGTTGAATTCACCAAAAACATCGTCACGATGAACACAATCAATAAATAGTAAGCGGTTTGGACAATCCGGAGCGACACATAAAAGCCGTTGTTTTCTTGCGCTTTTTGTTCACTCCATTTTGCATACCATTGATAAACCGGGATTGAGAAGAGGATGCCCGCCACATAATAAAGGCCATAATCATTCAGAACCAGCAATGTTCGATAATCATATAATGGAACGTCTTTCAAGAAGAACATGGTTTTGATGTAATTAAAGGAATAAGCAAAATCATCCGCCCGGAAAAAGACCCAGCCGATCATGACAATCAACAGCACATACACATGGCGCAACACTCGGGGGATGTTATCGAGCCATTTCAAGACCACCCATTTTTCCAAACAGATCAACACGCCGTAGTAGAACCCCCATGCCATGAACGTCCAGCTGGCACCATGCCAAAATCCGGTCAAAGTCCACACGACCAACAAATTCCGGTAGACTTTCCATTGGGCATCGACGCGGCTTCCGCCTAACGGGAAATACACATAATCCCTGAACCATTGGCTTAACGAAATGTGCCAACGACGCCAAAACTCCGTAATGGATTGGCTGATGTACGGATAATTGAAGTTTTCCAAAAACTTGAATCCGAAAATGCGCGCCAGTCCGATCGCCATGTCGCTGTATCCGGAGAAATCAAAGTAGATTTGCAGCGTATAAGCCAGGATGCCCAACCAAGCCGTCCCCGTCGTCAAGTTGTCGCCGGAAAGGGCAAAACAATAATCCGCCACAGCCCCCATTGGATTGGCGATCAGCACTTTTTTCGCCAACCCTTGAATAAATCTGCGCGTCCCGATCATTAAATCTTCATTTTTAATGATCCGTCGCTTGATTTGCTCGGCAATCGTCTGATAACGCACAATCGGCCCTGCAACGAGCTGAGGAAACAGGGAAATAAACAGGGACAAATCGGTGAGGCTCCGCTGCGCCTTCACTTCCTGCCTGTACACGTCGATGATATAGCTCATGGCTTGGAAGGTATAGAAGGAAATCCCGATTGGAAGCGGAACTTCCTCGAATTCAATGTCGACATGAAACAGGTCTTCCCATATGCCGATAAAGAAACCCGCGTATTTGTAATAGCCCAAAATCGCAATATTCACGATCAGCGTCAGTATCAACAACCGCTTCTTTTTCGCGGAAGGAGGCGTTTGATCGATGACAATCCCCATCACATAGTTCACCAAAATGGAAATCAGCATCAAAAAAACGTATTTCGGCTCTCCCCAGGCATAGAAAAACAAACTCGCAATCAACAACACCATATTGCGGAAATATTTTGGAGAAATGAAATAAGCGATAATGACTAACGGCAAAAATAAATATAAGAACACTAAGCTACTAAATACCATCGTATTACCCCAATACTAAGCATTTGTTTTCCGTGAAAATCGACAATAAACCGTGTTTTTTGCAAATTCTCTCTACTTTGTACATTGTAAACGAAAGTCTTGGCCAGTGCCATTCCATATTTGGATTTATTAATGGCAGATCAGTTTTTGTGAATACGGGAGTTTTTGGATTGGCGAATTTTCTTATGGGTTTGGGACATTTATGCCCAGATTCGGCGGGTATGCTTATTTTGCGACGCCTTAAATTTTCATTTGGCGGATTGTTCTTGGACTGTGGCGGATTTTCTCATTAGAATGGCGGATTTGTTCCCAAATTTGGCGGATTTCCTTCTTTTATGAAGCCTCAATTTTTCGTTTGGCGGATTTTCCTTGAACTTTGGCGGATTTCTTCATCAGCATGGCGGATTTGTTCCCAAATTTGGCGGATTTCCTTCTTTTATGAAGCCTCAATTTTTCGTTTGGCGGATTTTCCTTGAACTTTGGCGGATTTCTTCATCAGCATGGCGGATTTGTTCCCAAATTTGGCGGTTTTCCTTCTTTTATGAAGCCTCAATTTTTCGTTTGGCGGATTGTTCTTGGACTGTGGCGGATTTTCTCATTAGAATGGCGGATTTGTTCCCAAATTTGGCGGATTCCCTTCTTTTATGAAGCCTCAATTTTTCATTTGGCGAATTTTCCTTGGACTTTGGCGGATTTCTTCATCAGCATGGCGGATTTGTTCCCAAATTTGGCGGATTCCCTTCTTTTATGAAGCCTCAATTTTTCGTTTGGCGGATTGTTCTTGGACTGTGGCGGATTTTCTCATTAGAATGGCGGATTTGTTCCCAAATTTGGCGGATTTCCTTCTTTTATGAAGCCTCAATTTTTCATTTGGCGGATTTTTCTTGGATTTTGGCGGATTTCTTCATCAGCATGGCGGATTTGTTCCCAAATTTGGCGGTTTTCCTTCTTTTATGAAGCCTCAATTTTTCGTTTGGCGGATTTTCCTTGAACTTTGGCGGATTTCTTCATCAGCATGGCGGATTTGTTCCCTGATTCGGCGGATATGCTTCTTTTGTGACGCCTTAAATTTTCATTTGGCGGATTGTTCTTGGACTGTGGCGGATTTCTTCATCAGCATGGCGGATTGATGCACTGATTCCGCTACAAAGCCAAATTTCCCATTGTTGCCCTAAAGAATTCCCCCCGCAATCCCAAAGCAATAAAAAGAATGAGCCGCCCAAAAAGCTTTCATCTCTTCAGGCAGCCCACCCACATTAATTACTATAATAATTGACGATTCCTTGATAAATCGCGTTTCCAAAAATCTCTTGATAGTTGCTGTTGACCAGTTTGGAGAGGTCCTCATTATTCGTAATGAAGCCCAACTCGACAAGCACCGACGGGAAGACCGAGTGGCGGATCACGTAATAATCCTCGCGTTTCACTCCACGATTCACCATATCCGCCTGCTTCACAATCTCGTTATTGATGTTTGTCGCAAGCGCTTTGTCTTCGAGTTCATTATCATTTGCGGTAATGCTGTAATACGTTTCCGTTCCCTTGGCGCTGGAACTGGATGAGGAATTGACATGAATGCTTACGAACATTTCAGCATATTTCCCTTGAGCAAAATCCACCCGATCCTGCAATGTAGGATATGTATCCCCTTCGCGCGTCATATACACCACCGCGCCATCTCTTTCCAACTTTTGTTTCACCGTGCTGGCCACCGCCAGAGCGATGCGTTTTTCCGCATAACTGCCGTTTACTGCCCCCGGATCCTTTCCGCCATGTCCTGGATCAATCACGATAATCCGGTTTTTCACGGCCGTTCCGCTTTGGTTGATCAATTTCAAATACGTTTTATGCACATAGCCGACGGAACCTTTATAGTTCACTTTGGCCCACCAACCATCAATGGAAATGACGTACACTTCATCGCCGCGATTCAATTTTCCGATAATGGAGGAACTTGCATTCGCCGCACTCCGGACATTCAAATCATTCACCGTCGCGCGTCCAATGGTATCCGTTCTTTCAGGAGCCGTTTGATGCTGGCATGGATTTTGGCCCGTCACCGGTTTCACATCCAGACGGAATTGGGCGTTCATGGCCCGTGCCACCAACAAGGAGAATTGCATTCTTGTCAAATAGCTGTCCGGATTGAATTTTCCGTTGCTTCCTTGGGCAATTCCATTGTAGTATAAGGCATTTATATATTTAAAATACGGATGGTTGGTTGGAATGTCACAGAATGGCGACGGATAAGACGCATATTTGTTCACATCCAATTTGAATGCCTTTGCCACCGCCATGCTCATTTCTCCACGGGTAAGCGGGGCATACGGATTGAACCGTTTATTGGAAGTGTTGAAAAGCCCCAGACTGGCCGCTCTTTCCACAAATCCCGATAATTCAGGATCTGTTTTCGGATTGACGTCCACAAAGGAAGATTGCGAAACTTTCAGCGGTTGATAACCTGCACCCAGCACAACCATTTTTGCGGCTTGTCCACGAGTGACAGAGTTATATAACTTGAACACTTGCTTTCCATTTTCGTTATAGCCTTTAATGATGCCCCGATCCGCCAAATAATTGATTGGTTGATAGGCTTCATGCGTTGCAGGAACGTCGGCAAACCGTTGACTCGCGGATGCTTCCGTACTGAATGCCGCCATCATTACAAGCGACAATAATGCACATAAGAAGCCGAATTTTTTCAAAAACATTTCGTTTCCAACTCCCCCTTCCAAATTCGTACAAAATAGTAACTGGTATTTCCAAAAATAGCACTTTTTCGATGTGATTTAAAGGCATTTTTCATTTTTTAATGATAAAGCAACAGATAATTAGTAGTTTTTGTTAATTTTCTTTCCGGTTGATAAAAATTGCTGGTTTCTATACGGATCGGAATCTCTTTGGATGAATCATGGAATAATTTTCCGCAAACAAGCCAAATTGAAGCATTGCTGCGGGAAAGGAATCATTTGAAAGCGAACTGTCCCTCCCTTTCCGAGCAATGCATCAATTGTGGAATCTTTTGTAAAATTACAGAAATTCTTGCCATTATGGCGCTTTAAATGCCTATATTATCGATTCGTTGCGCGGCTTAAGAAAGTCTCCAACTGAGTAAGCGTCACATAATCGTTCGGTCCGTACAAGCCATTGCCTTTTCCGATGGTAATGCCATGCTGCGCCAAAATCGTAATATAATCATAAGCCCAATGATTTTGAGGTACATCATGGAATTGCACCGCTTTGCCAGTCGGTTGCAAGTTGAAAGCCACTACAAGCACTTTGGCCATTTGTGCGCGGGTGATCGGAGAATTCGGATTGAATTTTCCTTGCTCATTCCCCTCAAAGATTTTCAATTGATGAAGGGCTGTTGCGGCCCCAGCCACTGAATCGGTCGGTTTGATATCGACGAATGGCGAATTGGTATTGGAAGTATCAAGGCCCAACCCTTCCGCCAAGCGCAAAGCCACTTTCTCGCGGGAAGCATAGAAGCTGAAATCGACCGCTGCCGGTTTCACTTCAGGAGCCGCTTTTGAGAAATCCACGATGCGTTTTGCTCCAACATAACGGCTCTTCCAGTAACTGTTATCCAATGAAGCAATGCTGACCCCTTTGCTTGAAGAAGAATTGATAAACTGATTGTTCCCGATGTAAATCCCTACATGGGAAACGCCATTTCCGGACGTATTAAAGAATACGAGATCCCCAACCTGCAAATTTGCTTTTGAAACGGGCGTGCCTTGTGCATATTGGGCTGCGGATGTCCGGTTGATTTGATAACCCAAATCGGCGAATACTTTCTGCGTAAATCCGGAACAATCAAATCCTTGTGTTGTCGTGCCGCCCCATACATATGGGACCCCTATGTATTGTTTTGCTGTTGCTACTAATTCTTGTGTAGTTGCCGCTTCCGCATCCACGATGGGTGATGTAAAAATCATGAAAGATGCAAAAACCGGTATTAGCCATCGCTTCTTCACTGTCAAATCCTCCTTCAATTTCCTCACTTCGCAATCTATTTCGAGCCTACCATAAATTTTGGACCAGTGATTTTTCATTTATGTAACGATTTGTTTTGTGATTTTTAAGAAAAATTACGTCTAAGGCAGAAAATAACGCATTTAACGACATTCCGTTTTACAAAAAGTGATAAAATGTAATACGTTTGTAATTTTACTATTAAAAAAATGATATTTTTTAAAAGGAAATCAAGGATGATATTGAATTTTTAACATAAATAAAGTAATTTTTTGATTTAGATGGAAGATGGTTGAAACGCTTTTTGGTGGCTTGATTTAGGGAAGGATTTTCGCATTTGAAGGAAGGATATGATCCGATTGATTTGGCTGGTGGCTTTTTGTCACTTGGCGATTATTTCTATCCCTTTGGCGGTTATCCTTCCTGATGTGACGATTATTTCGGCCATTTTGGCGATGATCCCTTGGGGCGGGGCTCCTTTTTTATCCCTTTGGCGATTATCTTTCCCGATGGGGCGATTATTCTCGTAACTTTGGCGATGATCCTATTGCAGAGGTGCCTTTTTTTGCCCCGCGGCTATTATCTTCTTCCTTTTGGCGATTATCTTTCCCGATGTGGCGATTATTTCCGCGACTTTGGCCATTATTGCTCGGGAAGAACCCCCTATTTTAATCCTCGGCGATTATCCGCCAAGGTAGTGCCCCCAGCCTGAAACGCCCAACCAAAAGAAAAACTGCCTGGAAACTTCCCCTTCCAGACAGTCAAATAATTCATTACCCAACGGCCGCATCGAGCAGCCTACTGAACCTTCACATCAATTTTGATAATATTCCACAATTCCTTTATAAATCGAATCGCCGAAGATTTCGATGTATTCGCTGTTTGTCAATTTCGCGCGATCTTCCGGATTGGTAATGAATCCTAATTCCACCAATACGGATGGAAGCAGCATATTGCGAATCACATAATAATCCTCTTGTTTAACGCCGCGGTTGTACATATCCGCATTTTTCACAATTTGATTGTTGATCGCTTTCGCCAACGTTGCATCTTCTTCCACATTCACATTTCCCTGTACACTATAGTACGTTTCTGTTCCGTTGGCGCTCTTGCTTGCAGCGGAGTTGACGTGAATGCTCACAAACACTTCCGCATAGTGGTTCAATGCAATATTCACCCGGTCTTCAAGGGTTGGGTACGTATCGCCCGTTCTCGTCATGACGACTTTGGCCCCGGCCGCTTCCAATTTATTTTTCACAACGGTCGCCACCTTCAAGGTGATCTCTTTTTCCACCGCGCCTTCATCGGATGCGCCAGGGTCTTTGCCGCCATGGCCCGCATCGATGACGATAATACGCCCTTTCACCGGACTGCCGCTTTGGTTGATCAATTTCAAATAGGTTTTATGCACATAGCCTTTTGTCCCTTTGGCTGTCGTCACATTCGCCCAGTTTCCGCTGATGGAATGGACGGCCACCACATCCCCCTTGTTGAGGGTGCCGAGGGATTTGGAAGAAGCGTCGGCATTCTGGCGGATGTTCAATCCGTTCGTTGTCACTCGTCCAATTGTATTGGTTGTGTAGACAGGCGTATCTCCCGGATTAGGCTTTTCCTCTACCGGCTTTGCTGCAGCCTGTTCCTTCGTCGATGAAATTGGAACATAGCCCGGAACGCCGCCTTTTTGCGTCAAATACCAATTTCCAACGGTTTTATACACCGGAATCTGTTCGTTGGCATTATAAGAACCGATCACTTTGGAGCTGGTATTTGCCATTTTATAAACATTCACCTTTTGTGTGGCGATGACATTTTTCTGCACTTTGCCGAGGGGTTGCCCCGAATCATCCACCACTTGGGCGTAGCTGCTGGAAATATAGGCATATTGCCCTTTATACATCACTTTGAACCAGCCGGATTGAATTTCAAATAAAGGGAGCTTGTCCCCTTTATTGATTTGCCCGATCCGATTGGCATTGGAGGAGGTATCTTTGGAACTGCGCACATTCAAGCTGTCCGTCGTAGACATCACCGTACCAATGGCATCTTTTTCATTTGGCACTTGCACCCCTTGGACCGGCAATGGCAAACGGAAACGCGATTCTTTTGCCCGGGCGATGAAGGATGCGAATTGCCCCCGGGTAACGGAAGAATCCGGCATAAAGACGCGATTATTGCCGGAAGGGCTTCCTTGCGTGATACCGTTGTAGTAAATGGCCGCAATGTATTTATAATATGGATGGTTTTTCGAAATATCTTTAAACGGAACCGATAAATTGGCATATTTATCCGCATCCAACTGGAAGGCGACCGCCAAAACCTTCGCCATTTCCTTACGGGATAAATTGACATAAGGCTTAAATTCGCCATTATTGTTATAAGCTGTGAAATATCCCGCTTTCACAGCCCTTTCCACGTATTGCGAAACTTCTGTGCCCGCTTGGATATCCTTGAACGAAGATTTGCTGACTGTCAGCGTTCCCAGCCCTTTGGAGATTACCACCATTTTTGCCGCCTGCCATCTCAATACCGGCTCATGCGGCTTATAATATGTACCATTTTTCGTTTCGTACCCTTTGATGGCCCCCAAACCGATCAAATACTGAATTTCCTCATAAGCATCGTAGTTTGTCGGCACATCGACAAATTGTACTTTTGCACTAGCCGTATGTATATTCAATAGGAACGACAAACACAGGACAAAAGCTGTGAACAAAAAACCCGCTCTTTTCTTAAACAATTATCTTCCCGCCCTTCTAAGATAGTAATTTTATTCTACCAAAAGAATTATTTGCATACATCCGTCTTTTCTACCTTATTTCCCAATTTCATCCTCAGATGACCCAATAATTTCGACCCAAAAAAATAATTTTCAACAAAAAATGAAAAGGGAGGTGTAATTTTCCGCTTCATTGGGTATTAATGAAATATCAAGATTCGGCTCCCTCTTGAAAAATAAATCTTGAAAAATAAAAAAGAGAGGTTCGTAATGACCTCTCTCCTATTTTTATGGATGTATTTCAATTCCTACAAGTTGAAGTTGGTAGCGATTGATGATTATTGTAAATTATTTTTTATACGTTCAATGAAAATGTCCAAGTGTTCCAATGTTGCGTATTCATCCACGCCGAATGAACCGTCCGATTTGCCTGTTGTGATGCCGTTGGATGCCAAAATTTGAACATATTCATATGCCCAGTGGTTTGCTGGCACGTCTGTGAATGTTTTTGGTTCACCTTTCATTTGTAAACCATAAGCTTTCACCAAAACTTTGGCCAATTGGGCGCGTGTGATCGGAGAACCAGGGTTGAATTTTCCGCTCGCATCGCCTGTGAAGATTTGTAATTCATTTAATGCTTTTGTCGCTCCAGCATATTTTGAATCAGGTTTCACATCAACGAATGGCGTAGCTGTGTCGTTTGTATCCAAACCTAACGCAGCGGCAAGGCGGATTGCAGCTTCACCACGGGATGCATAAACGCTGAAATCGATTGCGGCTTCTTTTACTTGTTCCGCTTGTTCATTTGTAAATTCCGCCACACGTCTCGCACCGACATAACGGGAGCCCCAATAGTAACGGTCATTGATGTTGTCGATTTCTACGCCACCGGAAGTCGTAGCGGAAATGAATTGATTGCTTCCCAAATAGATGCCGACGTGGGATACGCCTGAGCCGGATGTATTGAAGAACACCAAATCTCCAGGTTTCAAATCACTTTTGGATACAGGTGTTCCTTGAGTGAATTGTTCTCTTGAAGAGCGTTTCAAAGAAATTCCGAATTTTGAGAATATATAGCGCGTATATCCGGAACAATCGATTCCCGTTTGAATGTTTGTTCCACCATATTTATATGGCGCTCCGATATATTGCTTCGCTGTACTAGTTAATTCGTTCACTGTTGCAGCTTCTGCCGCGCTTACTCCAATTCCTGATACAAGCATAAATGATGCAAACATTGGCAATATCCATTTCTTCTTCACGAACACTTGGCCCCTTTCAACTAACTATTCCGTTCTCTATACACTCACAGTTAATAGACTACCATAGAATGAACTCTAGTAATTTTTCATTTGTGTAACTTTTTCCGGTTATAACAGAAAGTGCCGAAATCCTTGTTATTTGAGGAAATTCGGCGCTTATAAAAGAAAAATATAATATTACTATGTCGATGTTTGTAATATTCCTGTAATAATAGGTATACTTTATTACAAGTTATTTACTAGAAAACAGCTGAACCCAATAATAGTTTCCATTGGCATCGGCTTTGATTCCCACCCCGATATAGGTATAGGAATCTTTCAAAATGTTGTCCCGGTGCTCTTTGGATGCCATCCACGCATTGACGACATCTTTCGGCTTTTTGAAATTGCGGCCGATGTTCTCTCCAAATCTCGTAAATTCGTAATCAAAGAGAGTGGCCATGTCCCACGGATAACCGTAATATGGGGAATAGTGGTCGAAATATTTTCTTTGAATCATGTCCTGGGCTTTGATGATCGCCAGTTGATTCAGGGCCAAGTCTTGTTTCAATGCGGGAAGCCCCGCTTTTTTCCGCTCTTCATTCACCAAATTGACGACTTCATTTGTCCAGCCGGCCGCCGTATTGACTGTCGAAATGTAATGTTTGGATAAATAGTCGTAGGCCAATTGATAAGAATTGATTTTTTTCTTGAAATCGATGCCTCTGTAAACAAGTTCCGACATTTGCGCCCTTGTGACGTTTTTATTGGGCGAAAATGTGGTGGAGGTAGTCCCTTTGATGATGCCCACATCCGCCAGGGATTCAATGTAATCCTTTGCCCAAAAGTTTTTCGGATAGTCTTTGAAAGTGGTTTTATTGATTGAATCCACTTTTACATTGTAAGTGAGGGCGATCATTTTGGCGATTTGGGCTCTTGTCAGCGGCTCTTCGGGGCGGAAAGATTCGTTGTTTTGCACGATCCCTAACTCCGCCAGCTTTCGGATTTCTTTATAATATGGATGGCTTGCCGGAACATCCTTCGCTTTCAGTACGAAATTGGAGTCGAGCGGGATCTCCAGTGACCGGGCCAGGACGCTTGCCGCCTCTGCACGGGTCGCATACTGATTTGGTTTGAAAGTCCCATCAGCGTATCCGCTTATGTACCCTTTTTTGGTCAGTTCCAAAATGGATGTCGATGCCCAAAAGTTGCTATTGATATCTTTATATGTTTGGTTGGAAGCTCCAAGTGCTGTCGTTTCAGTGTGTGAAAAAATACCAAGCAAAAATAGAAATAAGGCGGCCAACACAATTTTTCGTTTCATTATGTTCTCTCCACTCTAAGCAATTTGGATTATACCCAATGTTAATATATTATTGATTCTCTATTTCAATTGCAATAACCTTTCGTGGATTCATAGAAATTAATTTTCAGCTCCCAAAATGTCCAAAATTTGCAATATTTTTTGAGGGTGAATAAAAAGCATTATCCCCGGAAGATAAAGATGCCGGGGATAATGCTTTTTTCACGCTTATTCGATGCCGATGATTTCGAAATCCCCTCCGCCCGTCGCATCAATGGCTCTTTTCAGGAATGTGGCCAATTGTCCGCGGTTCAACGCAGTATAAGGGCTGAATGTGGTAGGCGTTGTGCCCGTTGTAATTTTATAGTCAACGAGGGTTTGAATGTATTGTCTTGTTGGGATGTCGGAAATGGAATTGACATCTTTGAATGGTGTCACGGTATTTTTGGAGATGGACAATTCAAAAGCCAACGTAATCATTTTGGCAATTTGGGAACGGGTCAATGTGTTTGTCGGGCGGAAAGTGCCGTCCGGATAGCCGCTGATCACGCCTTTATAACTGAGCGCGGCAATGGCCCCATAGTATTTGCTTGATTTCGGCACATCTGTGAATTTGGCGTTCGGAACATTCACTGTATCCAGCTTCAACGCATTGGCAATAAATAAAGCCGCTTCCTGGCGTGTGACTTGCTTGTACGGTTCGTAGGTTTTGCTGCTTGTCCCTTCAACGATTCCTTTATTGTACAGCTCCACGATGGCTGGATAGTGGGTATCTTTTGTCGTGACATCGATGAATGGGTTCGTCGCCGCATTGGCAGGGGCCGCCACAAGGATGGAAGCGGTGATGATCCCGATGACGAATATCCAACATTTTTTCAGTATGGTCATTGATATTCCTCCTATTTCGCACTTTCTTTGAGCGAAGTTATTTCTATGATTCTATCATAATTCAAAATGAAGATTTGGATGAGGGAAATTGGCACGATTTTTTCTGGAATTCGAGGATGCGATTTGCCAGGCGTAGGAGAATTTTCATTGGACGATTGCCGATGATGTCGGCGAGTGAGGTGATGATTTCCTCTTTGGAAGAGGTTATTTTTTTGCTTGGCGATTATTTTCATGATTGTGGCGATGATGTCTTCCGGTTTGGCGATTTTCTTTCCGGTTTTGGCGATGATCCCTCCCAGGAAAGCGCCTTGCGATTATAGGAATGGAAATCACCCCATCTTCAGCGGAAGTCACCTTTATCCCGCAGAACACAAAAAGGCCGAATGGAAATCCAAATACTTTCCATTCAGCCCTTTTGATCCAAATTCCCCTGCAAGTTTGCCAATCAAATTCCATTTTGGTTGGCAGCCTAACGTACAAGAGCAAAAAAGACTTGTATTATTAAAATTGCTCGCCCTTATTTCTCATCGGCAAATTTCACCGGAATGTTTATAGGAATCTTGAGTTTTCATCTTTAAGTCAGCTTCTTCCAACCCTTCAAACGAACTTTCCGGTATTTTACAATATCTTATAAATATTTCCAAAATATTGTCGATATTGACTACGGAATGTCATTGAACATTCAAAATTCTATATCAAAAAAATATATTGTTTATTAAAAACTGGAGGTAGGAAAAAGTGAGTCAAAAACTTTGGAAAGGATTCAGCAAAAAAGCGATGGTATTGGCGGGATCGTTTGCTTTATCCGCATCCATTGCGACTTCAGCTTTTGCGGAAACCCAACCCTTCAAAGATGTGCCAACAAATTTCAGAGCATATCAGGAAATCCAATACTTGTCCGAAAAAGGAATCATCAAAGGTTATTCCGATGGCCATTTTGGCGTGAATGATAACATTACGCGCCTCCAAGCCTTGACCATGATTTTGCGGGAAAAAGGCATTACGGATTTTCTGATGTGAAAGATCCCGGTTTCATGGATATGAAACCTGGCACTTATGGTTACGAGATGGTGGCCTAAGCGGTTGAATTGGGGATCATCCATGGAAAAACCAATGCACAAGGTCAAAAATTCTTTGATCCATACGGCAAACTGACCCGTGCCCAAATGGCTTCCATTTTAGCGAATGCCTATCAATTGAAAGGAACAACGGATGTAGCATTTTCGGATGTGCCAAAATCCCATTGGGCTTATGAAGCGGTCAAAGCGTTGGCCAATAACGGTATTACTGTTGGTTACGGGAATGGGACATTCGGAACCAACGACCCGATTACCCGTACACAATATGCGGTGATGATGGCCCGTTTGTTGAATGACGAATTCAAACAAACCCAAACAACAAACCCTTCAAATAATACGGATGGTTCCAACAGCTCCAAAGGTCAAACCTATCCTGATGGTTGGGCTGCCCCTGTATTAAAATCAAGTGTGAAGTCCGATTTCAAAGAAAATCTTAACATTTTAAAAAATGAACTCGGATTTACTAAACTGAATGGTCAACTTTATGTGAATGAAGAAAACTACGAAGTCATGGGATATTTAGGGTCAGATACGTATGCTGAACATCTATTGGAATTTAACTTTTGGGATAATTCCGATTTTAAAGATGCCTATCGAATTCCAATCGTAGCCAAAGAGTTCTTGAAATTATTCTTTGAAGATGATTACATGATACCATTCAATTATTTGAATGATTATTTCCATAATGGAGTAGTACCACCAGAAACATTTACTGCAAATGGTAAAACTGTAGAAACTATTGAAGGAAAAAGTAATATTATTTTTGCAATACAAAAATAAATATTATGTTTAAGAATGGATTCATCTTAGGCAAATATTATATAGAAGAAAATATTGGAAGAATTATAAAAATTTTTTCCTTTTTACATAAATCCTTTTCTTTCAAATCGAGTAGGAGGGAGCGATTAACTCCCGTCCTCTCACACCACCGTACGTACGGTTCCGTATACGGCGGTTCAATTAAGATCATTGACGCAAGTTTTCATAACGAGCTTCAAGACTTTCCAACCCTTGGTTTCTCCAATAGGAGTTACCAAGGGTTCTGTGTAAATAATGTGTTTAGATGAGGGGGTTGTCCCGACCTCTTTCTCTAATTCCTATAATTTTGTATTAGAGTGATTAATTCTCTCTTACTTGATTGTATTAGTCTTGTTTTTCTTTTAATATAGCAACACCGAAAACTGCTCCTATTGCTGCAGATATCATATTTAATATAATTTTAATTGAAAGTGATAAATCATTAAAGAAATATTCAAAGATGGAATTAACTAAAAATACAGCTAGAGCAGCACAAATTGCAGGATAAAGTCTTTTTTTTATGTTAATCACCTTTCACTTAAAATTAATTTACTGTTTATAAACTCTTACACCGGTAGTCGGGTTCAAATATGGGATATAAATCACTAGTGGAACCGCATCTATATATTCATTAATAATTGTTGCAGCAGCAGCACCTATAGCAGCACCTCCAATAGCTCCCGGGATGCCACCATAATTACCAATTAAAGCACCTAAAGCAGCAGTTCCACCTGATACTCGCCTTTTAGTATAGCATTAACATCGGTTTTTGTAAGGTGAATTTCCACATGATTTTTTTGCCTCCAGCTTCCTTCAGATTCCGCGTCACCACGGACACCCTTTCGTTGAGCTAACCTCTACTTCTGTCTTCGGGGTTCGGGACTTACACCCTATAGTTCATGTACATGCCGGGCGCACAAAAGAAAGAGCACAAACGATGACGCTTGTGCTCTTTCTCTGGGCTACCAACCTGGTATTTCCTTACGGGAATAGTAATCTATTGTTATAGAGGAAATAATCCTATATACATTAATAGTCTACCATTTATAAAAAAAAAGAACAATCCATATGTTTCCGGCCCCAAATATATTCAATCCAAAAAAATATTTTGAAATAAATTCCATGAAAACCCTTACAGAAAACGGGCTATGGCAAACGCTCATAGCCCGATTCCCGCATTATTTGATTTGGATGCGTTTAGAATTGCCATCATCACCAGGATGGAGTTTTGGAAGGGTAATTTTCAATACACCGTTATCCAATTCCGCTTCAATGCGTTCTTGATCCACATCGTTGATATAGAAAGAACGGTAGAATTCGCCGAAATGGCGTTCTTTGCGGATCACCCGGTCATTTTCATCCCGCTCTTCTGTGTGGTCATCCCGTTTTGCGCGGATGGTCAAGTAGTTGTTGTCTATATCAATCTGAATATCTTCTTTGTTGAAACCAGGCAAGTCAGCTTGTACAATGTAGGCATCTTTTGTTTCTGTGATATCTGTGCGGAGAGATTTGAAATCCGGTCCTAAATCTGGTAGGAAGTCGTCGTCGAATACATCTTCAAAAGCTTTTTTGAAACGTTCAAATAAATCTTCATTTTTTCTTCTGAATGGTCTTAAATCAAACATTTCAATCTCCTCCTTTTAAATATTTGTACAAGTACTTTTTACATTTATATTATACACCTTGGTTGTATTTGCATTTGAATTGTATGTAAAAAGATGTAAAATTATCATTTTTTTATCATACTTTTGTCAATCTTTTATTCCCTTTTTATCAAAAAATCTTCGCAATTCCGTAACAATTCCCCGAAAGCCACGCCCCCCTTCCATTAATCATTTTTACCCCGAATGGTTTGCGTTAAACGCCCGGATCTTCTCGGCGGATGGGATTTTATAAAGAATAATATTCACGGAAAATAAAATGCTCCGTTATTCCCATTTCTTGCCCGCTGATGTCATTTCTTAAAAAAACGTTCATATAATGACAATGATTTTTAAGCCGATGGAAAGGAGGGAAAACATGGGTTCCTATTGGGAGGATAATGTCATTGTCGGACTGATAGGAGGATTCTTTGTATTACTTGTACTCGCACTTATTTGCTATATCATTACTGCCATCATTTATTATTATACTGCAAAAACAAACGGCCCGAATGACCTCGCATTCTTGGCATGGATTCCGATTATCAATTATTATTTGTTCTTTGCGTTCGGATCAAAGAAAACAGAACCGGATGAAATTAAAAAGGATGCTTTGATTTGGGCAGTCATTTATGCCGTATTGCTCGTCATTTCGTTCATTCCATTGATCGGCTGGTTGGCCAATTTGGCGCTTCTTGCCATATTCGTTTACTATTTGTACCGTTTATTCTACCGCTGGACGGGCGAATCAGGAAAAGCCGTGCTGTTTGTGATCCTGTCCCTCATCACACTCGGAATTTTCTTCTATATCTATGGCTTGATCAAAAAGAGCGAAAAATTTGTTGCTGAGTAATGCTGAGGGCGGAAAGGCGCTTCGGTTGATGCTTGTTGGCACATAAACGGAGCCAGAGACATCCACTAAGGGTGTTTCTGGCTTTCATGAGGTTTGAACGTGGATAGCCCAGCGCTTTCCTTCTTGATCGTACCTCCACCATTCTCAAAAATGGTATAATAAAGAAAAGCAAGTTCAAAGGAGGAAAGCCAAATGGACGAAACAAAGAAAACCATGAACGAACAAAAACCTCAACCCCAAGTGCTCATTAAACACAAGGAAGTGCAGAGTGTCCAAGCCTTTGCGGCGATGCTTGAAAAAATGGCCCAGAAGCTGAAACAGGAAGGAAAATTCACCTTCGTACAAGGGACGGAACAAGTGGAAGTGGCCCCGGGCGATCCAGTGAAAGTCGATTATAAATACACGGTCAAAGGCGACAAACACGAGTTTGAAATCGAAATCGAATGGTCCCCGAATCGCGCGTCTGCAGGCAAGATGTCAATTGAATAATATTATACTTGATTAAATTTTTGAAAGCGGTTACAATATGGTTAAGCAATACTTTTTCGATTTGTATTCGGGACTTCTTTTCGGAGGCATTTTTTCTCCGTTCAAAGATGTTCCAATTGCAATTGGTGATTTTTTCATACAATTGCCCCCTTTAGCTTAATACAATAGATTCAGAAGTACTCATGCAATTGTCCCCTTAAATCAATTGCAAAAAAAGAGGATCAATTGAGTGTTGATCCAAGCATTCTTGTCCCCTAACCACACTTTTCATGAAGGGAATTCCTTTGAGGAGTTCCCGCTTTTTTTGTTTTCAATGATGGAAGTTCCGCTACCCGTTCAGCAGTTCTTTGCTGATGCGCGCCATTTCCTCGTCAAAAATGGTGATATAGACATCTATTTCATGTGTTTCGAGGAATGTTTGGATTGTCGTGATGGCTACTTGGAGCGCTTCTCTTTTTGGATAGCCAAAAATCCCCGAAGAAATGACCGGAAAGGCGATGGAACGGCAGCCATGCTCCATTGCCAGTTTCAACGACTCCTTGTAACAGGATGAAAGCAATTCGGCTTCATGCTGGTGACCTCCCTGCCAAACAGGCCCAACTGTATGAATGATCTGTTTTGCCGGCAGCCGGAAGCCATCTGTGATGACCGCTTTCCCCACGGGACAATGCCCGATTTGGTCACAGGCCTTCCGCAACTCATCCACGCCAGCCGCGCGGAAAATCGCTCCGCACACTCCTCCGCCCATTTGCAATCGGGTATTTGCCGCATTGACGATGGCATCCACTTTCATGGTGGTAATATCCTTCTGCACTATTTTGAGTGGCATCGAATCCCCCCTTGATAGTTGGTTTGATGCCTGGCAATTGGTTAGGCACCTGATTTACAGTTATTGTAGCAGAATTGACAGGGCTTGTGAGTGGCCAGGGGGAATTGGGATTTTTACGGATTTTATGACATTCTCGTCAAGTTGGTGGAATATCATCAAGTTTTGTGAACATATCAACTGATTTTGTGTCAATATCAACCGGTTTTGCGACAATATCCACATGTTCCAGGAATATCATCAAGTTTTGTGGCAATATCAAAAAGCCATGTCCCATTCGAAAGGACATGGCTTCCATCCTAATGTATGTTGGATGCTTTTTGAATCAACTATTTGCTTCCCTCAACTTTTCCGCTTGTTCGATCCATTCATCAATTTTGCGCTCGATTTCAAGAATGTTTTCCCTCCGGATTTGCGAAATGGAATACGATTGATGGTGTTCTAGGTTCCGTTGTAAATGATTTCCGCCTAAGGAATTAACCGGGTTATGCGCGTATTCCATCGATTTACATGCGAATGAAAGCCCGACACCCGAAAAGACCAGGCCTCTCACGGAAGCCGCTTCAACACTTCCCCAATCACTTCCGCGGTTGTCGATTTTCCTCCGATGTCAGGTGTTTTCACGCCGGATGCCGTTGTTTCTTCAATGGCTTTCATCAACAGGTCGCCCAATTCATCATAGCCCATATGATCCAGCATCATTTTCGCCGTCCAGAGTTGGCCGATCGGGTTCGCAATGCCTTTTCCGACGATATCCGGGGCGGAACCGTGCACCGGCTCGAACATGGAAGGATAGTTGCCGTTCAAATTGATGTTGGCGGCCGGGGCAATGCCGATGCTTCCCATGATGGCCGCGCCGATGTCCGTCAAAATGTCGCCGAACAGGTTGCTGGCCACGATCACATCAAACTGCTCCGGCTTCAGTACAAAAAAAGCCGCCAATGCATCGATGTGATTGGATTCCGTCGCCACTTCCGGGTAGTCCTTGCCCACCTCATGAAACACCTTGTCCCAGAAAGGCATGCTGTAGACGATGCCGTTGGATTTGGTGGCGCTTGTGACCTTTTTATTGCGCTTCATCGCCAAATCAAAGGCAAAACGCATCGCCCGTTCCGTCGCTTTTCTCGTGAACACCGCATTTTGGATGACAATTTCATCCCCGCCGTGATGGACTCTTCCTCCCGCTTCACTGTATTCCCCTTCGCTGTTTTCGCGCACCACAATAAAATCGAAAGGCTCATCACTCGCCAATTTGGAAGGCACCCCTTTGAGGCTTTTCACCGGGCGCAAGTTGATGACCTGCTCGCATTCGCGGCGAATCTTGATCAAAAGTCCCCATAAGGAAATATGATCCGGCACCAATTGCGGATTTCCGACGGCCCCCAAATAAATCTGCTCGAAATTTTTCAACGTCTCAATGCCATCTTTCGGCATCATTTCGCCATGTTCAAATAATACTCGCAACTCCATGGGAATTCCGCAAATTGAAATTTGATTCCCCCATGGATTTCCGCCAACCGTTCCAACACCTCCAGCGTTGCCGGCACCACTTCTTTCCCGATTCCATCCCCTGGAATGACCGCGATTTCGTGAATGTTCATGAACATAATCCCCCTATCTTGGTGCAATGCACGTCACTTCGGATTTTTTTCCAGATAATTCGCACTAATTATAGCAAAAACCGGAAATGGGTGCCACGCGCTTTCCGTACCAGTCCCGGATTCCGCCAAGCAAAAAGAAACGGCTTTGAACAGGTTGGGAACGGCTTCCTTCCATTTAGGTCAATAAAATTCGATCATGCCGGTAACACAAAAAAAGCAGATTCGGTCCACATTGATGCAAAAAACAAAATTTCCGCCAAATTCGCCCCAAAAATGCCTATGCGCTTCATTTGACAGTATCTATAAATTTGTTATCCTATTATCCAAATAAGATGTTTTGAAGGGAGAAAATCAATCCATCTCTTATGAAGAAAGTGTTGAAGGCTGTAGGCGTGTGCATCATTGCCCTGTTGGGGATCGGAGTCGCCGTCTATCTTTCCAATAAAGAAGAAGCGGAACCGCCAGAAACGGAAACGGTGAACGCTGAAACGGAACAGCCGGTACAGACCCCCGTGGACGATGGGAATCTTGTCATGGACGAAGAGATGTTCATGCAAATCATGCACGAAATGACCCATCAGAAAGTGAAAGCCGATACAAAGTGGGGGTACACACCAATGACGGAAGAACAAATCGACCGAATGTTGGCGATATTGGATCAAAACGATTTTCAACATGAAAAGTTTTACCGCGAAGCATTGACCGCCTGGAAAAACGGCGATTTCTCCAATGCGGTCAAAGTTCATAATAAAATTTGGAAATGGCAAGGCGGCAATATCGGAAAAGCTTACGGACTGCTTTCGCCTGAAGAAGAAAAAGAATATATCGAAACCCAATCCAAAAAAATGGAGAAGAAAAAATAAGGTGCCTCAGAACGGGGCACCCTTTTTTGGTTATTCAGGAGGGGAGCAAGTCAGCACTCGATTCGGTCAAGTTGGCATCCCAACCGAGCAAGTAGACTCTTTATCCGAGCAAGTTCACTTCCCATCCGAGCAAGCGGACACTCTATCCGAGCAAGACCACTCCTTATCCGAGCAAGCCAACTCCCTATCCAAGCAAGTGGACACTCTATCCAAGCAAGCGGACACTCTATCCGAGCAAGTAATCACCTTATCCGAGCAAGTCGACACTCCGCGCAAGACGACTCCCCATCCGCGCAAAATTGATGTCTGAAACCTTCCGAAACCTATTTATCTATCAAAAATCCATAGATTCACCGAAAATTCGCCAATCACCTTGTGACCTCTCATGACAATCCCACTCAAATGTGTGGCTTTTCTTACTTCAATTGGCCCTGTATATTTTCTGGCGCTTGCATAATCATAGTCGTTATCGTAATATTCAGATTGACCCAGCCAATAATAAATGGCCGTCCCCTCTCTAGGAATGAACTCCACTTCCGCTTTGGATAATGCGGAAACGTCCCCATAATCGCCTACCTCATAACCATTTTCCTTTTGGGTGGAAACATTGATAATTTTCTCTTTCCCATTGACCTTGAGGATTGGGAATTGCTCCCAACTAATTGCATCATCCCAGCCGACAAATATATTTACCGTAAATTCACCAATAATCGCGCCGTCTTTTACAACTGCCGCTATTAAGGTGGAATCCGTCTTAATTTCAATTGGGCCTGTATATACCGGATAAGTCAATGGATCAGGGACGTGCTTTTCACATCCTTCAGGAGGACAACTTATATTTGGTCTCGGATAACTTTCCACTTGATAATGAATTTTCGTTCCTTCCCTTGGCGTAAGCTGCACTCGATCGCCTGGATAGGCAAATATATTTTTATACTCCGCTACCTGGACGTCTTTGTTCGATACTACTGTAAATGGTTGTTCCACCCCATTCCTCCGCACAACAGGGAATATTTCATATGCCGGGAATGAAACCGGTTGTCCTTGTAAATCCATCAATTCTCCAATCTTGATTGAATAACGGATTTCAGCAAAATTCCGGATGATCTTTTCCAAACTTGCCCCCGCCGGAATGGCCAGTTTTTTAATTTCCATGTCGGATCCCAATTTCACGTTGGCTTCTTTCTGTTCAATCCTTAATTCTCCGATTTTTCCTGTGAAATTCAATGAAAGATCCGCCGCTTTTGAAACCGCCGCTTTTAAAATGATGCCTTCCCCGCTTATCTCTTTGTTATCATGGACCCTCAGCAATTCCACAATGCCATTGATTTCGACCGAATACACAGCGTCGGTCAATACAAGCTCGGAGATGGCCTTATCGGATGTGATGACGCTTCTTTTCCGTTCCAATGTCAGTTTCGATGCGGAAACATCCGTTAAATGGATGGTCAAAGTCGGCGCGTTTTGTGTATCCTGTTTGTCGGCAACATACAATTCATCCTTTACGGTTACATGGCTTGCGGAAAACACGGATGCCACTTTGTTGCTTAACAACAGCTTGCCCTCCACATTCAAGTTTTTCACAGCCACATAGTCCGCATTGATCGTCACATTGCCGGCAATATTTGTATTTTTTCCGTCTAATGTGATAAGTTCACCTGATTTTCCGGATTTATTCAATTCAAGTGAACGAATCGAAACAATTTCGCCATTTTGAACTTCGGCTTTGACGACAGCCCCTTGCAATGCGGGTTTATTGGAGGCATCCAATAAGCCTTGAATGCCGCCCGCCACTTTGTATTGTTGGCTTCCGGCAATGATATGGTTCCCATTGATATCGGAAATCGTAAAGGTCACTTCCGTTGTGTCCGTTGTCGGCTTCGTCCCTTTCTCAGCGCGGAATACAAAAGTGGCAAACTGGCCGCGCGTCACATTGGACGTTCCACCGAAAGTCGTCGGTGTCATGCCCGTGGTGATTTTGTTTTCATATAAGGCTTTAATGTACCCTTCATACTCTTGATGGTTTAAATCCGTAAACGGTGTTGTGGCCGTTGGGGAAGCTTTCAGTCCAAAGGCAAGGGCCAGAATTTTGGCCATATGATTCCGTTGAATCGGTGCATTCGGTTTGAAGGTGCCGTCCGGATAACCGTTGATAATGCCGGCGTTCGCCAGTGCTGCAATGGCCCCGTAATATTCATTGGACGTGGAAACATCGGTAAATCCCGGATTTTTCACATTGTTCGTATCCAATCCCAACACCCCTGCCAATATTTTGGCCGCTTGCCCGCGCGTGACGGATTGATACGGTTTGAAGGTGCCATCCGGAAAACCTTTTATGATGCCCCGTTCTGTCAAACTTGTGACAGCTTCATAGAAATAATCGGTTGATTTCACATCCGGAAACGACGCAGCTTCAGCAAATCCCGTCGGTGCCACAATCGCTGCACTCACAGCCACTGTCGCCGCAAGGGCTGCGTGGAAATAGGATTTTTGTTTCTTTCTTCTCATTCAATATCCTCCCCTTATTGTAAAGTGCCTGGCACCAACTTCAGTACCAGGCACCCTGCCTCAAAAATAAATGAATGTTTTTTTACAGCAATGGGCTTGTAAGATTTTCCCTATGGCTGTTGCCCTGTGTGATTACCTCAATATCCACGCCTATTTTCTTCACGATACTGCCACTGCAATATCAATAATCATTTCTCCAACAATCGCGTTATCTTTCACAATGATGGCATGGAAACCGGAATCCAAAATTTCCCCATTATATTTTCTTAAGGAACTGTAATCAATTTTGTTCAGATCCACATTTTTCCATCTAACAGATAGATGGTTGTTCCTTCCCTTGGGATCAACTCGAATGATGCTTTTTCATAGACCCCAACGGTTTGTTCCACTACAAGATGGCCATTCTTTGTATAAGCATATTGAGGAGTTATTTCTCTTCCTCTTTCCTTAACGATTGGGAACGGATCATGACTCACCGTTTTTTCATCCACATCCAAATGGGCTTTTAATTCCCCGACAATGACGCCATTTTTCAATGCAATCGCATGCACATAAGAATCTGCGAAAAATTTGATAGGTCCAATATTTCGGCAACCGGCTTTTCCTGTTCTTATTCGACAGGATTGATGGGGATTCTCTGAACACACTCCCCTGGAAACATCATAATTTTGCTCAGTGGAATGGAAGAAACGTGATGAAACAAGGACGGTCTTAGTCATAAAGCAACATATGACAAGAAAAAATGGACAGTTCTTCTAAAAAATTGTCAATCGCGATAAAAATTTGTCAATATTCTTTTGGAAAATAAATTCCTTTTCCAAAATTGAAAATGCCTGGCATCTCTATCGCCAGGCATCGATTTTCTTAACTTATGAAATGTTGAAACCAGCCAGTCAACTCTTGCAGCCGCTTCTCCGCCGCTTCCTTGCTTTCCTTCACTACGCCAAAATAAAACTTGCATTTTGGCTCGGTTCCGGACGGGCGGATGGTCACCCATGATTCATCAGCCAACACAAACTTCAGCACATTTTCCTGAGGCAATGCCAACGCCGCAGTGGAGCCATCTTTCAACAGGGCCGTGCCGCTCAAATAATCTTCCACCCTCACAACCGGCACACCGGCAATCTCCTTCGGCAAATGCGAACGCAATCCATACAAAAGGGCGCGCATCTCAACTTGTCCGTCTTTTCCTTCAAACACTTTGGATACCAAAGCCTCCCGGTAATAACCGAACTCCTTATACAGATCCTCGAGCACATCAAGCAGCGTTTTCCCTTTCGTTGCATAGTGGGCCGCCATTTCCGCCACCTTGATCGCCACCTGGACCGCATCCTTATCCCGGACAAAAGGTTCAATCAAATATCCGTAACTTTCCTCATAGCCGAACACAAACGTATGCGCACCGGTTTTCTCGAACTCTTCAATCTTTTCGGCAATATATTTGAACCCGGTCAACGTATTGATCGTTTCAACACCGTACTTCCGCGCAATCGCCGCACCCATTTCGGAAGTCACAATCGTTTTCACCATCGCGCCATTTTCCGGCAACGTCCCCTGCTCCTTCTTCGTCTCCAGCAAATAATGCAACAACAGCGCCCCAAGTTGATTTCCCGTCAACAGCACATACTGCTCCCCGTTCCAAACGGCCACCCCGAGGCGATCGGCATCCGGATCCGTTGCAAGCAACAAATCCGCTCCCGTCTTTTGCCCCAGCTCCATCGCCAACTCAAAGGCGGCGGGCTCTTCCGGATTCGGATAAGCCACTGTCGGAAATGAACCATCCGGACTCGCCTGGGCTTCCACCACATGCACATTCGCAAATCCAAAAGCCTGCAATCCTCCCGTCACCGGCACGTAGCCTGTCCCGTGCAATGGCGTGTATACAATATGAAGCCCGAAATCCAAGTCGCTTCTTTCTTTCAATGTCATTAACCGTTCCAAATACGCTTCATCAAATTCTTCCAAAATCCAATGCAACAAGCCTTGTGTTTCCAGCACTTCCGCATCGGCCGCTTCAATGCCAAAGAGATTTTCGATTTTTTTCATATGGCGCACAATTTCCTTTGCCGCTGACGGAACCAGTTGCGCCCCATCTTCCCCATACACTTTGAAACCATTGTACTGCTTCGGATTGTGGCTCGCTGTGATGACCACCCCGGCAAAGGCATTCAACGCCCGGACCGTAAAAGACAATTGCGGCGTTGGACGGGGTTCCTTATATACATAAGTAGAAACTCCATGCGCCCCCAACACCCGGGCCGTCTCCACCGCGAACGCTTTGGAAAAATGCCGTGTGTCATAGGCAATGACCACGCCTCGCTTTTTCGCTTCTTCCCCTTTTGATTCGATATAACAAGCCAATCCTTCCGCAGCCCGACGGATGGTAAAAAGGTTCATCCGGTTCGTGCCGGCCCCAAGAACGCCGCGCATCCCGGCCGTTCCAAAGGATAAATGTTGATAAAACCGGTCCTCGATCGCCGCCGGATCCCCCTCAATCCGATTCAATTCCTCTTTCAAATTGTCGGGCAATTCTTCATTTCTCCATTGTTGATAAAGTTCCGTAAAGTTCATTGCGACACCTCTCCAATCGGCAAATTCATGGTATTTATTATGGCACAGAAAATGTAAAATGCCAATTCCGACAGGCAGAATTGGCATTTTGGAAGGGTAGGTTGGTTACCAAGCAAAGCAAAAAATATATGAATGGGAGATAATAACAATTTTTATGAACATATCCGCCTTTTTTATGAAGTTATCGGCGGATGTTGACAATATCGAACCCGGAGTTGCAGCCATAAAAAAATAATGTATGTATCCGAACAAAAATATGTATCCAACCCTCTATAAACTGATAAAGCTCGGCTTGCCGGTGACGTACTTCGTTTCATACAAAAGCGCCAAGGCGAGTCTTCTTCTTTCCCACACTTTTTCCGCGGATAACCTGATGAGGAACCGTTCATGATTCCGAAAAATGACATAACAGTGGTTCTTATCGACCGGCTTCACATCAAAGCCCATATCAATCGCCCATAATGGTTCGCGGAAACCCGCACACGGCAATTGCATTGCAACAATTTCCCGTTCTTCTGAAATGACAAGCGGCGGATTTTTCCGGATCCTCAAGATTCTCCGGGCCGATTTCAGCCGGCCGTTCAAATCGGATCCGAAATAAATGCAAATGTCATCCAACAGTTGATACACGTTCTTCACCGAAGCAAAATTCCCATAATCGTAGGTCAAAATTTGAGATGAATGCACTTCATTATAGAAAGGAGCAATCGCGAAAACATTGAAATTCTTCATGACATCAATTTCACTGATTCCGTTCCTGTTCATTCAATCCCCCCTATAGTCAGTTGCCTCACCAATTTTGAAAATATAGGACTGCCCTAAAGGATGATAAAGGTCATGAAACGTTTTTCCTATATTTAAGTAAAATTATACATTATAAACAAAAAAATACAATATAAAATATAGAATTTTGTAAATTTTCTATAATTTGATAAAGTTGGTTGGGAGCAATCCCCAGGATACCATTGGAGAATCCCCGGAATAGCCGATTCGAAAAAATGGGCCGCTTCTCTTACGATAAAAGCACCCGGGAATATTGGATCAGTGCTGATCACGCAGGAGAAGTGGAATGGAAACCTTTGATCAAGTGCTCGAACAATATACGCCCATGATTTACAGCGTGATGAAAAAAGCGAAAATCTACAAAAACCATGAGCATTACCGCCATTGTGCAACGGTTGCCTTATGGGAAGCCTGGAGAAAATATGACCCGACATACGGACCTTTTGCGCCATTTGCCTACCGCACGATGCTCACCACGATTTACCGGGAAATGAGCAAGGAAAATCAATATGCGGCACACTATGCCAGCTACGAAAAGGACACGCTCACCTTTTTGGCCCATCAAAAGCAAAGGAAAAGCGGCGAATCCGGCTGTCCGGACCTGTTCTTGGAACTGGCTGCTTTGGTGACGAAGGAGGAAATGGAACTGCTGATGGATATCTATTATTACCGATATACATTTGAAGAATTGGAGAAAAAATACGGTGTGACCGCCCATGCCATCAGAAAACGGAGGGACCGGCTTATGAAGCGGTTGCGGGAAAAGCTGGTGTGAGATGGGAAGGAATCGGCACACGGGCTGATGCGTTGCGGATGCCAATGACGGGTGCAACGGGGATGTTTCGGATGCCGGCTCCTTGGGTGTTTGATAATATGAAGGGCCGAGAACTATCCAAATGCCCGGCCCTACTTCAGTTTTCTTTTTCGAGAGTAAATCGCACCAGCGGCGATCGCAGCTATAGGAGAACCGACAAAGGCGATATTCCCATATAATTCTAACGCTGCTTTTTTTCCTTTATCATAATATAATTCATAAATTGTTTTTGCATAGTCATACTCATTCAATTTGTTCTTTTTATTGCTTATAATGAACCAAAATCCATCATCATAGGCTTCTTCTTTTATTTTTTTAGCCTTTTTATTTTTCTTAAATCCTTTTTTATACCGTTCTGCTGCAACTTTTATATTTTTATATTTTTTTGGGACCATCAATTGATCATGTTTATAAGCAGATTGATAGCCCTCTTTTTCAATTGAAGCCAATTTATCTTGATATCCCAATTCATAACTTTTCGTATAAATACTTTTATAATTTTCATTTTCGCTTTCCAACGATTTCATAGGAAGCAATTTATATGCCGTTTCATAAGCTTCGTGCTGAATTTTTTCTTTTGCTTCCTCATACCCTTTTTTATATTGGGTATTATAGATTTCGATTAAACCAGGGTCATCGTATGGAGGCTTCTTTTCAACAAGTTTTGTTCCATCTTCATACCCTTGTTTTTTCGCCTGTTTTTTCAATTCTTCTTTTTTTTGCTCCAATCCCACATTGTATCCATTTGTGAAAGATTCTTGGTAGTCTTTTGGAATGCTTTTTAGCAATGTGTTTAACTCCAACATGTTATAACCTTTATCTTGTCCAAGTTTATAGTAATATTCTTTTTGTTTGGCTACATTATACCCTGCATTAAAACCATCTCTGTACCCTTTTTCATAATACTCTGAGCCAGAATAGTCATAATCATTTATTGTCTTTCCTGCTTTATATGCCATTTCCCCTTGGGAGTAACCTGAAGAGTAACCATTATTGTATTCGTTCGATCTATATTCCTGACTTTTATAATCGTTATATGAACTGCTGGACGAACTGCCCGATGAACTGCTTGATGAACTGCTTGATGAACTGCTTGATGAACTACTGCCACCATTATGGTAATGGTACTCTCCGTACTGTAACCCCCATTTTTCACAGTTTGTTCGACATGTGTGTCCACCTGAACTATCTGTACGACCTGGATGGGCGTTTACATTGTTTATCGAAAAAATAAAAAAACTAATGACTAGTACAATACACCACAGATTTTTCAAAACCTAATCACCCCAAAGATTGATTGTAGGATTTGAATTTTATTATTTTACAATAACATTATATCTTTTATTATCCATTTTCACTAGATGGTGTAAGTACTATATAGTTTTATGGATTTTGTACTTATTTGACAATAATAAAAAAGGGAATCCATCTATGTTTGAATTATCCTTTTATTAGAATATGAATCAAATACTCATTGCCTCATCTTTATAGTGAAAAGGAAGGCGACGATTGCTGGGATAATCATCTCTTTTATTCTTCATTGATTACTGCTTTTTCCCATTCCATATACCTCATCACCAACTTCTTCACAAAAATTTCATCCAAATAATTTCCATTTGATTTACTAATAAATCCATAAACACTTTCATAATGTAATTTCGGTGGGAATTGATGCTGAACGGGAGGCTCTTTTTGTTGGGGTGCCTTGCCTGCGGGACCGCTTCAGAAGCACCGGCGCTCCCCTGGCACCCCGCAATGCCCAGGCACTCCTGCCAGAATGGAGGTTCACCATGAAGAAATGTCCAAATTGTCAAAGAGTCATCAACGGCAATGAAACATTCTGTATCCGTTGTGGCACGGAATTTCCTGAGCGGGATCCGGCGCCTGTATCATCCGCCAAATCCGCCAACTCAATCCGAACGTTCAACCAAACCCGCTCCCTATACAGGCAAGCAATCGCCCAACTTCACAACAGCAACGATTGCGGCGCTCAAGCTCAGGAAGAACCGATCCGGAAACGGAGCCAATTTCATTCCAGATCCACAACATCAAGTCAAACCAACCTGTTTTCCAAAACCGTTACATTCATCCAAACCAAAGTCCTTCCCGCCATCCAATCTTTGAAACAAAGCAACCTTCTCAGCAAAGACAAAAATATCGCGCTCATCTCCATACTGCTGACGATCCTGTTACTCACGGGAGCGCACTTGTACATTCAACATGCATTAAACCCGCAAACCCAAGCCGCCCACATCGCTAAATATGTGGAAAAAAATAAACCTGACCGGCTGGCCGCCGCATTCACGTACACGGAAAAGACCTATGTCAATCCAAAAAGTTTTTATACGTATCTTCATGACAATCAATGGATATTGGAAGAGCTGCAACACGCTGCGAAAGAGGCGAAAAAACTTGGCAGAGCGGAAATCAAAGATGAATCGGGCAATCGCATCATTTCCATCTCCAACCAACCCTTTTTATTCTTTTACAAAAAATACGAATTCCGGGTAAGACCGGTCAAAGCGTTAGTGTCCACTACCGACCCTGGACTGGGCGCGACCATCACGGTGGGAAACAAAGAACCCGTCCCCATCGATAAGGACCGGGTCAACGTCGGCTATTTCGCCCCAGGCCCTTATGAATTCACCATTGCCTATCAAGACGATTATTTCGTGAAAGAAGACAAGGTCGAAGTGTATTTATCGGGGGAACAATATGAATTTCCCATCCATCTGAAACTGCAACCCGTTGAATTGACGTCGGACATCCCGGATGCGATTGTTTATATAAATGGAAAAAACACAAAGAAAACGGCTGAGGAAATCCAATTGACCACCGTGCCTTTGGATGGATCGGTGGAAATTTATGCAGTGGCAACCAATGAAAACGGGGAAAAAATCAAATCCAACACCCTTCATCTCACAAAGTCTGCAACTCACATCACCTTTCCTGATGCAAAATCCAACCGGGCATTTTATGAGTCCCCCGCGACAGATGCGGAAACGTGGATCGGAATTTTCCGCAGGGACTATGAAAAGGCCGTCAACCTTGCAGACTTTGACTACGTGGCCGATTATTTCATCCCCGGCAGCCCGGCCGAAGAAGAGTATCGGAATTTTGTGGAAGGCCACCAAAATAGGGCCGGCTATCAATACAACTTCCTGTCAAACGAGATTTTGCATGCGGCGATTCTTTCGGACAACAGCGTATTGATTGAAACCCGGGAAGCCTTTGAATATCATTCCGAAGATGAAGGCGATTGGTACTACGAACGGCAAAAGAAATATACCTTGCAAAACAACGACGGCCTCTTCAAAATCGCCGACATCGAATCGAATACCATCAAAAAGGAAAGAAGAAGTTAGGAGCCAGGCGCTTATATGGTGCCTGGTTTTTTTGTTGGGGGCTTTGGAGGATGCCAAAGTTGTTTGGTCCAGGGGTTTGGTATTATTCATGGGGTAATCTTTTCCATCTCTTGTTCCTTAAGGATTCAAGACACGAAAAATGCTAATCAAAAAAACCCTGTTTTAAAAGAAAAAGCGCACCAAAAGACTATGTTCACAACTCGCTGTCCTTCCCCCTTTCCGATTCCCCTGTCACTCCCACTCCAAACGGACTCTCTTCCGAAAAACGAAATCATGTTGTTTCAAAAACTCCGGGAATTCCAAAAACCCGCCCTTCACCATCCGCTTATACACCGCTAAAGGAAACGGCTTGGACACCGCCCGCACTCCTCACCTAAGTAGAAACTACACCAAATGTACGAAAAATTCCAAAGTTGCCTCCGCGGTTGCATCCCACTTCTTTATTTAATGTTTATCATTAAAAAATTAATGAATTTTATAAAAAGATTATTGTTATTCATAAAATTTTCTGTATAATGTTAACCATAGAGGCATCCATGAATCGCAACAGTTCGATTGAAGGCTACCAAACGGAAAAGGAGGAATGAGAAATGAAAGAGTACAAATTCGAGCGGGTGGAAGTAAAGGGATTGCCTGGGCTTTATTCAAAAGCAAAGGAAGACTACCGGGATATCATCCGAAATCACGCACAGGAAGGATGGGAATTGGTCCAAATCTTCACACCGCCTACTTCGGTCTACGGTGGAACCCCTTATTTTGAAATAATCTTTTCCAAAGACGTGTAATGGGAAGCATGGGAGATGAAAAACATGGAAAAATCTTTAAAAGCGAAAAAGTTTCAAACGTTGCTTAAAGTCTTGAATGTTCTATTCAGCCTCTTGTTGATCCTAACTGGCATTGGCAACTTGTTGATTCTATTATTTTTGGGAGGAACCTTGTTCACATCGGAATCCTTCATCCAAAATCTCATCAATCAAGGAAGCATCAGCGCTTCCATCGGATTCAACGGCTTAAAAATCTTCATGGAAGAAACCACCTTTCATTATGATAAAACCTTGATGGTCATTTCCGTCTTGCTGGCTTTGCTATATGGGTGTGTCATTTTTGCCATTCTATTGCTCGTCAAACGATTCATTCAATCAATTATCAATGGCGAGATTTTCACCTTGAAAAACAGCAGAAGAATCGAATGGATCGCTTATTGCATCCTCTTTTTAAGCGTGACGATAAAAGGCATCGCCGCCTATTTCCTTTATTCCATGAACGAAATGGTCCAACTGGCCGATTTGCTTCAAGAGGTTGAGTGGGTGGAGTCGGTGTCCTTCGAATTTTTCGGCATCCATTGGAGCATGTTGTTGTGCGGATTGGTGATTTGGACGATTGGCTATATTTTTAGATATGGTACATTTTTACAAGAAGAATATGATGCGACAGTATAGGAAGTGAGAAAATGGCAATCATTGTTCGATTAGACCGGATGCTCGCCGACCGGAAAATGCAGTTAAGCGAGCTGGCTGAAAAAGTCGATATTTCCATTGTGAATTTATCCAATTTAAAAACCGGCAAAGCCAAGGCCATCCGATTCTCCACATTAAACGCCATCTGCAAAGCCCTGAACTGCCAGCCCGGCGACATATTGGAATATGTGGAAGATGAGGAGTAAAGTGGCTTTCGGAGCGCCAGGTACTTGCGGGGTGCCTGGTGTTTTTTATTTGCTTAAGTTGGGATATATGGGATTTAGGATGCTATCCCATAAGTGTATAATCTATCCGCCGAGTGGATAACTTTGTATGCCCAAGTTGATTCTCTATCTGCCCAAGACTTCCCCATCTTCCCCTAAGATAATTTCCGTCCGCGCGAATCTCCCCAAAAAACAAAATAAAAAACCCTTAGCACTCAAAGGGTTTTTCATTGCGCATCCGCTTCCTTTCCGCTAAAGTTCTCACAAAAAACGTAATAAAAAGCATCATCAAAAAAGGAACGATGACAACATAAGCAATATAAATCAATACGTACTTAATCCATTCCCATAAGTCCGGTCCGGCCAAAAAATAATTAAAATAATCAATTCCCACCAAAATCTCAAACACAACCGAATAGCATCGGTTTGCCAAATGGGTAGGTTTTTTTGGCCTTCTACATGATTTAACCTATTCCAATATCTTTTTAGTTCAAAAAATAGAAACAGAAACACTATTTATTACCTTATTATTTTTTCAACAGATTGTATTACTTAGCTCCAGTATATATAATTATATTAATAAGAAATAATAAAGGCACTACAAGCTGCATATGCTAGCCAATAGTGCCTTTCATATGATATTCGGAAAACTGCATGTGCAGTTCAATAAAATATCATAAAGTAGTATGTAACTTTGTATTACAATTATACATGAAAACTAATTTATTGGCAAGAGACATTCCAAGAGGAGTGATTATCTTGAGTTATCGCAGAACCTATGATATTAATATATACTTTGATGAAAGTGGAAAAAGTACCGAAAAATTACATTTGATGGGAGCCATTTCAATCCCAAAAAAATACTATGAATATAATGCACCTGTTCTAGATAAAATCGTCAAATCAATTAAAATTCATTGGACGGATTACAACGGTTATACCCCTTTGTATGAAAATATAAAAACAATTATCAATGAAGTGATGAAAAATTATTCTTTAATTAAAATGAATGTCATTTCATTTGATATGAATAAAATCGAACAAAATTCTCAACCATTTAAACCACATGTAGAGAATGTGGTTGATCGTACAATATATACTAAATTTCCTGAGCGAGTTGTTTATGGGCTTGTTAGGAAGTATGGGAAAGACACCTTTGTAAATGCAGAAGTATTCATTGAACATGACCATACATACGAAGCAAAAGAATATGATTTAAAAAAGGAAATGCTTCACCAATTAAATATTCAATCAATCTACCGTGGTGAGAATTTTAAAGTAAGCCGAGTGGAATACCTTTCAAAAAAGACTACATATGGTGTAGAGTTAATGGACATCCTGCTTGGAATGGTTCGGACTATCATTCAAAATGAACCTCCCAATAGCAAACGAGCCTTCGAAAAAAATAAGCTGGTAATGGAATTATTAAACGATGATAGCGGAAATTTTTTATCCTTTGTCAAAACAATAACATTATTCGAATGGAATGGCTTTTCAAATGAATTAAAATCAATCTCCTTTGAGAAATATTTAGATGTTTTCATAAGTTCTAATTTCAATTTTGAATATTTTTAATAGGATATTTTGATTTTTGAATATAAAATATTCATCAAGCATGCAAATTATTCATCAACTTCAGTAGAAGCAATTCATTCTTCAACACTGCCGCAAGAAATTGGAGAAAAACAACTAACAAATCCAGGATTTTGAAATTTCTCTACAAGTCCTGTTTTTCCCCATATTGTATACAACCAAATCATTCCCCTAATCCGCCCAACAACCCCTTCACCAACCCCAATTCATGTCCATATCGATCCAAATGTATCAATACTTGCAACAAATTCAAAAACTCCCGGACTTTATTTAAGCGCATGGAACTTTCCCAACTCCACGCCCTTTCCCCAAATGAAACTTGCCACTAATGCCCTCATGTCTGCAACTTCACACAATGGATGCTGAACCTTTGCATCCGATCTATGCAATGGGTTTCCTCCCAACAATAAAACCCGCCCCATGACTGAGGCGGATTTTTGCGCAATGAACAACGACAACCTTCTCTTTGGCAATCCCAATGCCACCATCAACTCCAATACGGGCAGCGCGTCTTAACCAATTCCCTTTCAAAAATACCCAGCGCCATCCCAACAGAACCCCATCCCTTGCCAACACCCTCACAAACTCCAATACAAGAACCCTCTCTCTTCGCACGCCTTCCGATCAAACACGCTTTTGACATCCACCAGCACTTTTTTGCCGCTTCTATACAGTTGTTCCAGCACTTCAAGGGGGAACGTTTCCAACAACTCATTGTGGGGGACGGCAAACACGATGGCATCCAGCTCTTTCACCTCATCCAAACCGGCCAGACGGATCTGATATTCCTCATACACCTCCTCAGACTCTGCCAGCGGGTCGTACACAATCGGTTGGATGCCATATTCCTCCAGTTCGCGGATCACATCAATCACTTTCGTGTTGCGGACATCCGGCACATTTTCTTTGAATGTGAATCCCAGCACCGCAACACGGGCGCCGATGATTTCCTGTTCCGCTTTGATCAATTGTTTAATGACGCTGGTGCCGACAAACTTGCCCATGTCGTCATTGATTTTTCGCCCGGCCAATATGATTTGGGAGTGATACCCCAATTGTTGCGCTTTATAGATGAAATAATAAGGATCCACCCCGATGCAATGCCCGCCCACCAAACCGGGGGTAAACTTGAGGAAGTTCCATTTCGTCCCTGCCGCTTCAAGCACCGCCTTCGTGTCGATGCCCATCCGGTCGAACACCATGGCCAGTTCATTCATGAATGCGATATTGATATCCCTTTGCGAGTTCTCGACCACTTTCGCCGCTTCGGCCACTTTGATCGACTCCGCTTCAAAGACCCCCGCATGGATGATGGAACGATAGACCGCCGAAATTTCCTGGAGCGCCGCCGGGTCGGAACCGGAAACCACCTTGGTGGTGTTGGTCAACGTATGGATTTTATCCCCGGGATTGATGCGCTCCGGCGAGTAGCCCACTTTGAAATCTTTTCCATATGCCAATCCCGACACCTTTTCGAGGATGGGCACGCAAATCTCCTCGGTTGTGCCCGGATAAACGGTGGATTCATAGACGACAATTGATCCCTTTGCTAAATTCCTGCCCACCGTTTCACTGGCACGGATAATGGGATTCAAATCCGGCGTTTTATCGGAATGGATGGGCGTGGGGACGGCCACGATATGGAACTTGCACGCTTTCAGGTCCTTTTCATCGGAAGTGAAGCGGATGGCCGTTTGTTTCACCGCTTCGTTTCCGACTTCCCCTGTCACATCAATCCCATCCAAATATTTTTGGATTTTTGACTGGTTTATATCAAACCCGATCACATCATAGACTTTCGCCAGTTCAATGGCTAACGGCAGGCCGACATAGCCCAATCCAATGACGGAAATTTTCGCTTCTTTCCTTTTCAATTGTTCAAACAGCATGAAAACAGATCACCTTTCCAGTTCCAAATTTATGCATGATTCCGGGAGAGGTCCGCAGTCCGACTGGTGGTGAACAGACGAACTATTACAGGTGCCGGCTTTGTTACAGCATGGTTGGATGGATATGGTAGGAGATTGGGGATTGAATACATTGCTGACAGTTGTAGCATATGTACGTTTTTGGGAAAGGTGTGGGGATTTCAGGATGAGGAATGGGCAAAAAAATCCGCTTCCGCATCAAGAAACGGAAGCGTTGAAATCCTTGCCGCGCGCCGGGAATGTGCTGCTCAGATGCTTGGGTATAAAAATTTTTTTGGCACCCCTGTCTCTTTTTCACCTCCTCGAAGCTATATATTCAATAGAACAACCAATCAATAGGAGGGATTTCTGATGGAATACAACGGCATCAACGTCATCACCACAAAGCAGCTGGCCACATTCTTCCACACGAATGTAACCCGCATTTATACCATTTTTAACCGCTATAATGAAAAATTCGAGGAAGGAAAAGACTATTTTTTGCTATCCAAAAAGGACATTGAAGAATGGAGCAAATCCGTCCACCTTCCGGGATTAAAACATACTTCTCTTCTCTACCTTTGGACGGATCAAGGAGCCTTCAAAATCGCGCAATCCTTCAAAGGCCTGAAAGCATGGCAAGGCTATTGCAACTGCATCCATTACTTTTACGGCTCCGAGGAAGACTGGCAAACCGTGCTCAACGAACTCTTTGAAAAAATGGCAAGAAAGGTGGCGGAAAAATGAAAGCCTCCCATCTTACATTCTCGTTGACACTGGCAAACAGGCTGGGGGTTGATGCAGCCATAGTTCTGCAAAGACTGCATGAAGAACTGCTTCAGTGCCAAACCAAATTCAACGGCCATCGTTGGTTTCCCCACACCTATGAAGAGTGGCGGGGAAAATTTCCCTTCTGGTCAAAAGATAAAATTGTCCGCATCATTTTAAGGCTGGAACAAGAAGGATTCATTATCTCGACGAATGAATTGAACGATGATCCTTTGAACCGGACAAAATGGTATCGCATCCATTATGAGTTAATCGCAACGTTGGGAAAGGACATTTTTCCGGATACCGTTCCGTCAGAGGAAAAGAATGTAAATGCATTGACCGGAAAAGGCCAAATGCCTTTTGCAAAATCTGAAATTGGATTTTTGGAAGATGGATTTTGCAAAAAAGAAAACCCTTTGGCGGAAAATGCCCACCCTTGCTCAAATGCCAAAGACGGTTTTTCAACAGATGCACTTTGCCAACCGGAAAACCCTTTGACGGGAAATGCCCATGCTAGCTCAAATTCCAAAGACGGTTTTTCAACAGATGCACTTTGCAAAATGGCGGAAGAAGCCAATCCCCCATTGACCGGAAATGCCAATCCTTTCCCAAATCCCAAAAATGGTTTTTCAATCAATGCGCTTTGCCAATCAAAACCGCATTATCCATTGACCGAACATACATCAGTAAGTCGATTTTCCAACAATGGCAAATCCAGTGTTGCCAAATGCGAAAATGCATCTTCCGAAATGGCAAAAAAGGCAAATGGCAGCGCTTTGACCCAATCCCAACAGGCCGACATGGAACAATACCATTTCATCACCCAGGCGTTTAGTAATTATTTAAATAAAAATACAAGTTATTCTAATAATTTAATAATTAAATCCTAACTCTAAAACTTAAATAATCTTTAACCCTAATACAAATCTATAAAATTTTAACTTAATCATCTTGATAATCCTAACCAATACATAAATCCCAAGTTTAGAATCTGTTCATGATCACAGAAACCTAAAAACAAAACTCCTTCACCACTTTAATACAACACAAGGGGGAGATGAAAATGCAGCCACTGAACACCGAACTGCTCGAAAAAAGCATTCTTGGCACGATGATGAAAGAAAACCATTTGATCCATGAAGCGGGCATCCAGCCGGAAATGTTTGTTTCCGAAGCCCACCGTGTGATTTTTGAAGCGATGAGGCATTTGGCAAACCAAGGGAAACCCGCGGACTGTGTGACACTCCTGACCGAAGTGGAGGTCGGGGAGGCAGGGGCCAATTATTTAATCACTATGGCCTCCTATGCCAATCATGAAAAATTCGAGCAATACACGGACTTGCTTATGGAAGCCTGGAGGGAGCGGCAGAAAATCGCCCTCCTTGCCGAAGCCCAGGCGGAAAACTGGCCCATCGAACAAATCCAAACGAAGCTGGATCAACTCTTCACCGGCAACCAAACCATTGAAACCAGCATCGACCAGGATTTGGTCCATCTTTCAGAACGGCCATTCTTTCCCGAAGACGAGAGCGACTACATCCCCATCGACATCAAACAATTAAAGAAAATGATGAACGGCTTCAGACAGGGGGAAGTGACCATCATCGCGGGAAGGCCATCGATGGGAAAAACGGATGTAATGAACCACTTTGCGCTCCATACAGGCAAAACGGGGCATTTGCCCATCATTTTCTCGTTGGAAATGAACCGGAAAATGCTCGTGGAACGGCTGATCGCCCTCTGCGGCAACATCAGCCGGACCAAAATGCGGAATCCCTTTCAAACCTTCACCCAAGAAGAAAAAGACAAATGGATGGACCACCTTTCCGAACTGAAAAAAGCCAACATCCACATTGACGACCGCGCCGGAATCACGGTGAATGAGATGCGGGCGCAAATCCGGAAGCTGATGAAAAAACATCCGGACAAAAAACCGGTTATTTTCATCGATTATCTGCAAATGATCGCCTGTGAAGAATACCGCAACAACCAATATCTCAACATCGCCTACATCAGCGCCCAACTGAAGAAAATGGCGAAAGACTTCCACTGCCCTGTCGTTTGCCTCGCCCAACTGAACCGGGCAGTGGAAGCCAGACATAACAAACGCCCGGTGATGAGCGACATTCGGGATTCAGGCAACATCGAGCAGGATGCGGATGTGATTATCATCCTGTACCGGGATGCTTACTATGAACAACTGCAGCCGGAAGAAAGACGGCAACCCCAATCACGTTATGAAAAGCTGGAATTCATCGTTGCCAAGAACCGGAACGGTCCCACAGGCACAGCCTATGTTTATTACAATAAATCCACTGGAAAAATCGCAGAGGAGGCGGTGGAAGCCTAGATTTTGGGAAATCGTGAGGAATTACTGCCGCCCTTCCCATTGGAAGCCTGGATTTTGGAAGAGACGTGGAACTCAAATAGAAACACCGCGTGAAATTGACGGGGAAACAAAGACTGGGGAGGTGGACATGACAAAACAAGGAACGGTTGCTTCCCTATTTCACGATGCCCTCATATATGATGAACCTTACATCGCCCATTTCATTTACTATGCGTTGCAGAAAAAGAAAGTCACATTGGAGGACAAGATCGAAAAGCTCTACGAAATCGAATTGACCCCGGAAGAATATGAGAAATTTCAGGAAATAAAAAGACGGGATGTATTGCAAATGCGGCCAATCAAATTATATGCCATTCAACGGAACGGCCATCTCTACGATTTTTACTTTACCAAAACCCCGGAAGAAGCCGCCTTCCTCCACTACCAACTTTTTGGGGAAAAAGTGCGGAAAGTGATCGATGCTTACAACAAGATGATGGATATGGGAGTCTACAATACGGAAACAAAACGGACAAGCACATTCCGGGAACTGATGAAGGAGTATGTGAAATTCCCGGTTTATGTTTGTACGTTGGAGGGGGGAGGGAGTTAACTTACTGTAAGCCCGAAATATAGGAGATAAATAAAAAATGCGCACCCTTCTGGTACGCACAACGAATAGCCCTACAATCCCAAGTTTTTCGGATTGAGGGCTATTTTGCTATTGCACATGATTCACGAATGGTTTTCGACCATGGTAGATAGCAATCTAATATTTTTGGCTGTTGATGGATTGGTAAACTTGGGAGTTCCGACAATACTTTCACTAGGTATTGATAAAAATCAATGCCATTCGCTTTTGCCGTTTCAGCCAAGCTTAAACAGATGGCATTCGCATCGGCTCCCGATTCACTGACGGAAAACAGCCAATTTTTACGTCCAATGACATTTGGGCGAATCGCATTTTCAGCTGGATTGTTATCCATTTCAATGCGCCCATCATACAGAAAAGCTTTTAGACCTTCGGCGTGCTTCAATGTATACTCCGCAGCTTTGGCAAGGGCATTCTTCCCATAGAAAGGAGATTCTTCAATCCATTTGAAAAATGCCTCGACAATAGGTTTGGACTCTTTTTGTCTAGCTTTTCTCCGTTCGCTCGGCCGAAGTTTCTTAAATTTCCGTTCTAGGCGGTAAAGTCGATCACAATAATCGACACCAATCCGTCCATTTTTACTTTCGGCTTTTAACCAGTATCGACGAACATGAGCCCAGCAGTTGGCAAAATGAATATTTGGTACATCATGGTATGCAGAATATCCATCGCAGATAATCGTCCCTTTAAAGCCTTTCATAAAGTCAGTCAAAATTTCCCGACTACGGGATAAAGCACTATGGAACAGAACAATTGCCGGTCCTTGGGAAGCAACGCTACGGAACACCCAGTTGTAAGCTTTAGATTGAGCTGGCTTTCCATCTGAGCGGTTCAATACTTGGGCATAGGTTTCATCGACATGAAGAATTGATTTTTTCATGAGGGTTTCTTTCATTCGATTATATAATGGAAGAAGCCAATCTTCTGCCGTGCGAATCACCCAGTTTGATAGGTTTTTATCATTGGTTAGTAAACCATAACGATGCCATTCCTTTATATTTCAAAAATATCGAAAAGGGTGGAATATTTCAATCCACGCAATTACATGTAATGCAACTAGAGGTTCGCGAAATGATGTTCGAGGTTCTCATATTTCAATCCACGCAATTACATGTAATGCAACGTAGTCATTGTTGGCGCCGATTTGTTTGGAAAAATATTTCAATCCACGCAATTACATGTAATGCAACGTAGACGTTATGCCAAATTTACTGAAAAAGCTGATTTCAATCCACGCAATTACATGTAATGCAACATACACGTATGTTATGAACGATACAAACACTACAATTTCAATCCACGCAATTACATGTAATGCAACATCAAAAACGGCGTGGTAAATGGTACGGATTTAGTATTTCAATCCACGCAATTACATGTAATGCAACGCCTCAATGCTAAACGACGGCCAAATGCGATTAAAATTTCAATCCACGCAATTACATGTAATGCAACACAGAAGCGATCGCATTTTACACACGTAAAGTTGCTATTTCAATCCACGCAATTACATGTAATGCAACTTTTTTTTCGTCACTTGGGTATGTTTCAAAAGCCATTTCAATCCACGCAATTACATGTAATGCAACGCGCTGAATGCGATGTCACAACGACAAAAGATGATTTCAATCCACGCAATTACATGTAATGCAACGCTTATTTTGCGAAATGTAATATTTGTGACCATATCATTTCAATCCACGCAATTACATGTAATGCAACATTTCTCGTAAATTAGTAGAAAGTGAGATTTGGAATTTCAATCCACGCAATTACATGTAATGCAACAGTTGACACAAAAAATGAATTTCTAGAATTGAAAATTTCAATCCACGCAATTACATGTAATGCAACTTCAAAATCAATTTTAAAATCTACCGAACCGGAATTTCAATCCACGCAATTACATGTAATGCAACCGGCTTAACATTAAGAGATATGCGCAAAGAAATGATTTCAATCCACGCAATTACATGTAATGCAACATTTTGAGTATATAGATTTATTTGTTCATTATGCCAATTTCAATCCACGCAATTACATGTAATGCAACGTGCAAAATGAATACCTTCGAAGCTTGTACGACACTATTTCAATCCACGCAATTACATGTAATGCAACTGTTTATACAATTAAACATGGTACTACTTTTAATATTTCAATCCACGCAATTACATGTAATGCAACGGTACTTGGTACTAATTTATGGGGGTGATTATTGTATTTCAATCCACGCAATTACATGTAATGCAACTCCGGAAAATGAAAATTTAAAACTTAAAAATAGCATTTCAATCCACGCAATTACATGTAATGCAACATTGTTGCATGGCCAACCCCAGCACGTACACCTATTATTTCAATCCACGCAATTACATGTAATGCAACAGTTTGTAAGTTCCTGTCCATTTCTTAACGACTATTTCAATCCACGCAATTACATGTAATGCAACGTAATACCAGCTGTGATAATAGTTGGCGCATTAGCTATTTCAATCCACGCAATTACATGTAATGCAACTTTGATATTTTTTTGAATCGAGAGTATCCATGTATTTCAATCCACGCAATTACATGTAATGCAACGATACAGCTAAGACGTCAAGCGTTTTTTATCGTTATTTCAATCCACGCAATTACATGTAATGCAACAGATTTGGAAGCTCAAATACAGGCGCTGGAAAAAATTTCAATCCACGCAATTACATGTAATGCAACCCATGCCAAAGGGCGAAATTAATCCCCCCTTGGGATTTCAATCCACGCAATTACATGTAATGCAACTGAATTACCTATAAGTGATTCCATTCGCACCTTTATTTCAATCCACGCAATTACATGTAATGCAACAGAGTGTATGTTTGAAAAATCTACCACTACGGTTATTTCAATCCACGCAATTACATGTAATGCAACTGCCATTTTCATCAAAAAATAGTTAATTTTAATATTTAATTAACAAACATTTACATATAAGTAATGATGAATTACTTATAAACCTCAACTTAATATGTTCGGTTTTCGGTGCTAATCTTCCAGTAAAATCATGTTCACTTCACATTAGCACCACATATTGCATTTTTAGCGTGGATTGCCTTAGCGGTAACACAACACTAAGGCTTAACCCTTTGGGGAGTGGTAGTAACGGCTCTTTCCCAATGCCTGCCCTCCCCCTACGGCCGGAAATACGACCGAGCAAATAACGGATTTCTCCATTATTGCTGTCTAAACTTCTGCTTCTTCTTTTCTCTTTTCAATGTTCAACGGTTCAGCTTTGGCGATATTCTGACTCGCATTGTAATCCGCATTGGTTTTAAATCCGCAATTCTTGCAGATAAATGTTTCTTGATCCACTCGTTGCCCTTCTTCTAAGCTCCCACATTGACTACATCTTTGGGAAGTGTAAGAGGAATCCACGTAATAAACCGCTATCCCTTCTCTTTCCGCTTTGTATTCCACCATGTTCTGCAACTGATAATAAGACCAATTCCGCAACAATGATTTGTGTTTCAAACGGTCTAGTTTCAATTCTTCCATGTGAATGATGCCCGCATGGTGTTTTACCGCAAATTCCACAATCTTTTTGCTCAGAAAATGGTTATAGGTATTAACAAAGTTCTTCTCTCTTTCTTTTAACCGTTCCAATGCTTTCAATTTACGCTCTCGGCCTTTCCCACCTCGAGTACTTTGCAATGCTTTCTGTAGTCGTCTGCGTTGGCTCTGCAATTTTGTACGAACTTTTAAAAAGTCGTCAATACTACCTATTCCTCGTCGAATATACGGAACATCATTTAATGAAACGTAAGCCGGAATTTTCAACCCCAAATCCACCCCAACGATACGGCCCGGAATGAATGTGTGTTCTTTGTTTACAGGAATATTGACTGATAGAATCAAAATTAAATCTTTGCCAGCGCTAATGCTACTATCGCACATTTTATAAGTACCTTCAATGATTCGGGATAACATCGATTTCAATTCGTTGATGTTCGCCTTTTGCTTACTGCCTCTGGAAAGGATGATTTTAAACGTTATCCCTTTCACCCATTTGATATAAAAATCACCGTTTTCCTCATACAACTTCATGCTTCTCGCACGGACCATCAAAGGATTCGTATTTCTGTAATTGCGCAGGCTCCGTTCACCGCTTAATAATCCCATCTTGCAATCTGTGTTGAAATCGGAAACCACCTTGCTTGTAATACGATCCAACGTGTCATAATGCAAATCGAATTCGCGTTCAATTACCTTCCTAACGCGTGTTTGTTTCGCTAACCCTACCGCTTCCTGGTAGATTTTTGCCGCCTTTTGATTGTATTCCCTTTCGATTTTGTATACTTTTTCTTGCGCTTTTTCATAATCTTTTTGGGCCTTTTCAATCTTTTTCTCATCTGCAGCCGATTCTTTTAATTTAATAAGATTATCGAACTTTTCTTTTGCTCGTGTCTTGTACTTTTCCAGGTGTTCATGGTAGTCTTGATCGCTCTGTTTGATTTTTTGTTGAGCGATATATTCAAAGTAGAGATGGTTATAAGCAACATTCAAGGCCCGATTTTGGTTTCTGTTTTCGTTGCGGATAAAGGAATAGGCTTCATTTTTGTTGTCTGATACGATTGCCAGTTTTAATTTCCGTGTAGAAATCAATCGTTTCACCCCAAACTTTGATCCATCCTTACATAATTATCCATCAAATTCTTTGTTCAGTCTATTTTTAATTGTAGAAAACACATAATCTATTTTTTAAACTTTTATAAAGGACTTATTTGACTTTACATTTTAGATTCTTCATATTTTCTCATCTTACGAAAAAACCGCCTCTGTTTTGGAAGGCGGCATCCATGTTTTCTTTTCAAATGTCATATCGTCAAGAGCAATTGAAACACTGCCATTCACTTTTGATTTTCCTATTCACTATTTGTGTTTCTCAAAAGGTGCATTAACCGTTAGAATAAAATTTATCTAGTGAGGTTACTACACCCGGCTTCTCTGCTCCCGGTATTCAGTAGCTTCAATGATATTATGTATGAATGTCGAAATCTTATTGAAATGCCATAATAAATTTGCACTCCATCCAATGCATGAAAAATTGCTAGTTTACTAAGATTTTTTCAAGGCCTTTTTCTAAATATGTACGGAAATCTCCAAGAACAGATAGCAACTGCGCAATGACTTCGTTCGGAATATAGTCATCAAGCATCTCGAGATCCAATGTTTTCTCAACAATATTTACCAACTCCATAATAAACAATAAATCCTCACGATTCAAAGATGCCAGATACTCAAAAATCCTTGTTTTATATTCATCTATAGCTTCCAAACATTGCTCTCTTGTATCAGGTGGAATCACATGTTTTTCATTTTTCAAAATCTCCCAATAATAATCCCTCTCCTTTGATAGCCTCAAAACTTCATTAATGATATTCATTCTTTCTTCTGGAATCAACATCATCACTTTATTCCTCCTTTTTCAGCTTCAAAAGATGGTTGATTTTAATCATTGATATGGTTACTTCGATATTCTATTTTCACCTCCATTATATTCAATCAGTCCATCAATTATCATTATACTTAATTTTCTAAAAATTTCAATAAATAACTTATTATCCTATATAAGAGTAAAATTAAAAACCTACACCATATATGCTTTATAGTCATTGCTTAAAATATTCAACAAAAATAGTAGCACAAACCTTCACTTATGGTTTGTACTACTTTGATTGTTACAAAATTATTTTTCCACCAATTGTTTTCTTTGTTCAAATTCGAATAAATTTCCATAATTATAATATTCAATTTCTTCATCCAAACATGAACTATCAACAATATTAACCGTATCAAAAATAATTTGATGATTCATATTTTTTATCAATTCATTATCAAGTACTTTAAATTCATTATGATTCGTTAATACAAGCATTAAGTCTGATTCATAAAGTGCTTCTGAAAGGTTCTTACATACAAAATCAGCTTTAACATGCGGATCAAATGCGCAAACTTCGTAATTCCCTTGGTTTAACAACTCATGATAAATATCCATTGCGGGACTTTCTCGAATATCGTCAACATTACCTTTATAAGCTAGTCCTAATACTGAAATTTTCTTTCCATTTATCGTTTGCATTATTTTATTAACATTTTCAATCACATAGCCCGGCATCGAATTATTAATCTCTCGAGATAAATTAATTAGTTTTGCCGTTTCAGGTGCCTTTGAAACAATAAAATACGGATCAACCGCTAAACAATGTCCGCCAACTCCAGGACCAGGGCTATGCAAATTCACACGTGGATGCTTATTCGCCATTTGAATTACTTCTAATGCATTAATTCCAAGTTCATTTGAAATCTTCGCCAGTTCATTAGCCAACGCAATATTGACATCTCTAAATGTATTTTCCATCAACTTTGACATTTCTGCAGTTTTAGCGTCAGTTTTTATGATTTCTCCTTTAACAAAAGTACTGTATACTTTAGCACCAGCATCAGTACATTGAGGTGTAATTCCCCCAACAATTCGATTATTATGAACTAGTTCATGTAAGATTTGTCCTGGCAATACACGTTCCGGACAATGTACTAGGAAAATATCTTCTCCGATTGTAAAACCATTTTCTTCAACTAATGGTTTTACATAATCATCCATTGTTCTAGGCGCAATCGTCGATTCAACAATTACTACATTTCCTTTTTCTAAATAGGGGATAATTGATTTTACTGCACCTAATACATAAGTAAGATCACAAGATTTATAAGTGTCATCATTATTTGGCGTAGGAACAGCAATAATAAAAGCATCTGCCTTTTCAGGTTTTATACTTGCCCTAAAAGTGCCTTTTTCAATTACTTCATTTAATGCTTCTTGTAAGCCTGGTTCTTCTATATGGATTACACCCTGATTTAACAAATTAATAACTTCTTCTTTTATATCTACACCTATTACTTCAACATTATGTTTTGCGAACATGATGGAAGTAGGTAATCCTATATATCCCAAGCCAATGGTACATATTTTCAATTTAAATCTTTCCTTTTAATATCTAAAAATATTATTAATGGTTATAAAAATGAATATTAATACAAAACAAGAAAAGAACTTTTTAATTGTACTATTCTCTATGTCTCTCAAGAGAAATAATAACTTATGTTAAATTTTCAAACCTCCACGCATCCCTGCACATATCAACAATATCCCGTTTCGCTTTCCAATCTAATTCTCTTTCAGCTTTGGAAGCATCCGCATAGCAAATCGCAATATCGCCCGGTCTGCGTTCTACAATTTCATATGGCACTTTGATGCTATTCGCTTTTTCAAAGGCATGCACCAACTCCAACACGCTTGTCCCTTTTCCAGTTCCGAGATTATATATATGCACACCTTCTGTCAAATGTTTGTACGCCGCCACATGTCCCTCTGCCAAATCCATCACATGAATATAATCCCGAATGCCCGTACCGTCTGGAGTTGGATAATCATTTCCAAACACACGCAACTTTTTCAACTCGCCTTTTGCCACTTTTGTAATATATGGCATCAAATTATTAGGAATCCCGTTCGGATCTTCCCCAATCAACCCGCTCCCATGGGCACCGACCGGGTTAAAATATCTTAAAATGGAAACAGCAAACTTCGGATTCGCCTTTGCCACATCCATCAAAATCCGTTCACTCATGGCCTTTGTTTCGCCATATGGATTGGTAGTCGGCAATAACTTCATATCCTCTTTAAATGGCACTTGATTCTCGCCATAAACGGTTGCGGAAGAACTGAACACAAATTTATTCACATTGTACTTTTGGCAAACCTTTGCCAAAATCATCGTGCTTCCAACATTGTTCATATAATATTTCAAAGGCTCTGTAACAGATTCACCGACCGCCTTGTAACCGGCAAAATGAATAACACCATCAATATCGTGCTCGGCAAAAACCCGCTCCAACGCTTCCTCATTGGTCACATCCACATTATAAAAAACAAAATTATCATTCAACTTCCGAAGTTTATCTAATACAGCAGGTTTACTGTTTGAAAAATTATCCACTATAATTAAAGAATATCCTTGTTCCATTAAAGCAACGCATGTATGTGAACCAATGTATCCTGCCCCACCTGTTACTAATAGTTTCACCATATTCAACCCCATCATTAATAATGTGAAAGATTAATTCATAGTAATAATATATGTTATAAAAGTAATAGAATAATATAAATGAAATTATATAAAATTCCAAATAATATAAAAAATCACACCTCCTCTAATGCAAAAAAGGAGGCATACTCAATAAGCTCAAAGTAAATTAGTAATGTAAAAATCTAAGTTTACACTAATTACATTTTTGTCGATTTCAATCCTAGTTCTTCTTTTATTTTTGTAGTTGATATTTCAGGTGTTCTGCTCAAATATATAACTTCACAATATTCTTTTAAGAAGTCAAATTTTCCTTTCCAATCATCACCTATAACAAAGGTATCTACCTCATATTTAATAACATCATCAATCTTTTGTTCCCAACATTTTTCCGGAATTACTAAGTCTACATACCGAATAGCCTCAAGCAACTTTTTTCTTTCTTCATATGAGAAATAACACTTTTTACCTTTTTGTTCATTAAACTCATTGGTTGATAAACCTACAATTAAATAATCTCCACATTCTTTTGCTCTTTTTAGCAGATTTATATGTCCGTAATGCAGAAGATCGAATGTTCCGTAAGTTATAACTCTTTTCAATTTTTTTCCCCCAAGCTTTATTGTTATTTCCCCAAAAAAGCAAAATTAATTGATACAAAAATATTATGTCTTAAATTAAGGTAGCAACTTATTAGTATCTAATAAGCAATACTTTTTAACAAAATAAAAGCGGTATATAAATACAATTAGTTCAGTTATTATTACTAAACATGCTACTAGTTTTACTGAGAGAATTGGTATGAATGCTAATAATAGAAGTACATGCAGAATTGATGCAAAAATTACACTATTATTTACTTCCTTTGTATAACCTAAAGCCCCTAACAACGGGTATCCCATTAATATACTAGGCATCATATAGATAGCAGCAAACATGAACATTTTTAATAATACTGCACTTTCACCATAACCTTCTCCAAAAATAAGATTAATTATAAAATCCGAAAATAAAAACACTAACAATACAATAAAAATATTTGAAATAGTTGATATTTTAAATAATTTTTTATAGAGGCTAATGTTTTTACTATGTGCAATATACGGATAGAGTACGCTATTTAATGGTTGATACAAACTAACCACACCTCTAAATAACTTATCCGCAGTACCAAAAAATCCTGCAGCCACTGGTCCCAAAATCAATCCGATTACAAAAGTATTACTTGTAGTATACATGGAAACAGCAATACGAGACCAGAAGAATTGAGAACTATATTTTAACTGGTTTATTAAATTTTCCCTTGAAGGAATTTTAAATTTTATACTAGTATTTTTTGTAATAATAATTAACGACAATACTCCCACTATTAAATATCCTACGGAATTTAATAGTGCTACTAATGGCAAATCATTTTGATCCTTTATAAAAATAAAAATTGTTATTGTAAAAAAAATTTTAATGCCAGCATTTAAAGTTGTTATAATTTTCATTTTTTCTAATCCTTGATACACAAATATTGAAAACATTAAATTGCCAATAACCATTAAAAACATTAATAAATGCACATACCAATATTCTCTAATTCCTGGCACAAAGATAATTAATATAACTAAAAATATAAAAGATATTATCATTAAAATAAATTTTATTACTAATATAGAGCTAAAAATCTCCGACAATTTCTTTGAATTATTCCTATTTATCGATATTTCTCTAGTTCCAGATAAATCAAAACCAAAATCTATTAATATTATAAAATATTGAATAAATGACTGAGAAAAAATATAAACACCATATCCTTCTATCGTCAAAACACGTGCAAGATATGGAAGAGTAATAAAGGGGAGTAAATAATTCAAAAATTGCATAATAGTTAATGCTGAAAAATTTTCAATTAATCTTCTCTTATCTGACATAACTATCATTCTTTTCCTTATTAATTACAAATCTTTAAACTCCAAATCTATTTTTGTTTAGTAATTATTGTTTTATTTGGATCTACGTCAAGTTTTTGGACACAAAAAGATTAAGTTTTTTTGCACAACAACCATTCATGGATTGTTCCACATCCCAAGTAGATTGTCAAAGTGAAAAGAGCCTTTGACAATCTACTTGGGACGTGGAGAAATAAACACATGGCTGTTGTGCCAAAAAAATGTGAAGGGGAGAAGTATTCTGTACCCCATGTTTTACGCTGCTATTCGGCACATTTTTTCGTATTCATCCGGTGTCAAATAACCAATGCTTCCATGAATTCGTTTGCGATTATACCAACCTTCAATGAATTGAAATGACGCAATTCTCGCTGTCTCTTAGCTTTCGTATTTGGTTAGATACACTTCTTCTTTTTTTAATATAGCGTGAAAAGATTCAATACAAGCGTTGTCATATGGACATCCTTTTCGACTAAACGACGGAATCATTTCATGTTTTTTTAGAAGTTCTTGAAACGCTTCACTTGTATATTGTGTTCCTAAATCCGTATGCACAATAAGTCCAGGATCAGCTTTTGGTCTTGAATTGCATTTTGAAGTGCTTCCAGCACAATTTCTGTTGTCATTTTGCAAGAGAATTTATATCCAACTACTTTTTTCGTATGTAAATGAATAACGGACGCTAGATAACACCAGCCATCACGAAGCGTATGGACATATGTAATATCAACTACCCATTTTTCATTAATCGTTGTGGTAGTGAAATCTTGATTTAATACATTTTCTCGTTCTTCTCAGGCTTTTGTGTTGGTGTTGGGCGGAATTTTTTTACAATACATGATTGGATGCCTGCTTGTTTCATCAAACGTTGAACTCGATTGATACTGCCTGTATAGCCTTCTTTTTTAAGTATTTCAAAGATTTTAGGGGCCCCATAACGACCCTTACTTTCTTTATGGATTGCTCGAATTCGTTCAAGCAGTTGTTCGTTGGCGACATGATAGCTATTCGGCTTCTTGTGAAACGATTGATAATACGTACTTTTAGGCATCTTTAAAACACGACACATCATTTGGATTGGATGATGTTCGCTTTCTTTTGTAATCAAGTCAATCAGTTCTTGCTCATCTATTTTCTCGCGAATATGGTCATAGCCTTTTTTAGAATTTCGATCTCCTGTTTTAATCGAAGATTTTCTTTTTGAATGGCTTCTATATCAGCCAAAGTTAATTCTTGTTCACATTCAATTGGAGAGAGTTGCTTAATCCATTTATAAATCGTTACTTCTGAAACACCATATTCGTTAGAGAGTTGACTGACTGGAGTGCCTGAGCGATAAAGCTCAACTACTGTTTGTTTAAATTCTTGATTATACCGTTTTTGACTCATGATTCGGACACAACCTTTCGTTAGTTTAATATTAATGACTTAACCAAGTTGTGTCCATAAATCTATACTACATCTAATTCTATCTATTATTCATGTTATTAATAATAAAATCATAAACTCTCTTAGTCGAATTATTATCTTTATAATAATTAAATAAATCACAATTTTTTCTTCGTGCTTCATAATAACTATCGATATCATTAATTAAATTATCAAAAAATAATACCAAATCCTTAAATTCACAAATTTTTTCTCCAACTAAGATACTCTCCACATTTTCGAAGGCAAATCCTAAAGTATTTCTGTAATTTTCAATATCATCTATGGTGATACCAATTGGTTTATTTGTTAGTAAGTAATCAAAATATACTGATGAGTAATCTGTTATTAAAGCATCACTCCCTGCTAATAGTTCATATAATTGAATGTTCATATCATTGATGTCTTGGTCAAAAATAATTTTAACATTTGTTAAATTAATATTTTTTAAATATTTAGTTAATTGTCCAGGATGTGGTTTTATTAGCAGTAAAGAATTATGATTATTTAGAAAATTATTCAACTGTATCATTTGACTTTCTTCTTTGAATATAGGAATCCCCAGAGGATGCGAAAAATTAGAATCAACTCTTTTATTGTCTTTATATTGTCTAAACGTAGGAAGCCAAACTACAATTTTTTTATATTCATGTTTTAAATAATGATTCAAATTTATATTTGAAAACAATAAATCATTTCTAGGAAACCCAAGACAAACTAATTGATTGTCATTAACATTAAATAACCTTTTAGCATTTTCTTTAACAAAATTTGATTGAAATAGGACATGATCAATATTTTCTTGCTGCCACATATAACTATGAGTGTTTTTTAAAGGTGTTCCATGTGTGAGATAAATTGCATATTGTTTTTTATTGATTTTTTTAAGTTCTTTATTTTCATATATTAAACATTTAGCTTGACTGATTTTCCATAAAAATTTTATCTGTTCAAAACGATTGGTCGGATATTTAATAAATTCGACATCTTTATATTTTAATTTACATTGGTTATAATTGCTAACTGCCCAAATAATTTTATACTTTTTATCTAATTTTTCTTTTTTTGCATACTTATATAATTCAAAACTATTTCCTGATAAATCTGGTGAACTTTCAAATATAATAATATTTTTTAACTTTCTAAAACTTAATATTTTAAATATAATTATTTTAAAAAAATTTTTAATCAAACTCATTTTATTTCACTCACTTGAATTTTTATTTTAAAACTGGATCTACGTCAAGTTTTTGGATACAAAAAGATTAAGTTTTTTTGCACAACAACCATTCATGGATTGTTCCACATCCAAGTAGATTGTCAAAGTGAAAAGAGCCTTTGACAATCTACTTGGGACGTGGAGAAATAAACACATGGCTGTTGTGCCAAAAAAATGTGAAGGGGAGAAGTATTCTGTACCCCATGTTTTACGCTGCTATTCGGCACATTTTTTCGTATTCATCCAACGCACTGGGGGTCAGGCCCCGATACCAAAAAGAATATTGCTATTTGAAATCACTTTAAGATTTGAGGAATTTTTAAAATTAATTTTGTATTCTTTAGGAGCATACAAAATAAATTCAGTATTTGGGTATCTCTCACATAATACTTTAATGAATAAATCATCACCTAGATTAAAGGTTGTATAGGCATTTATCATTATCCTCTTCATGTATTAGTTCAGTCCTTTTTAAAATTTCTTATCTTTAGTATCAATAAAATTTTTATTATATTTAGTTTAATACTACGTAATCCATTATTGAAATTAAATACTTTAATAAGATTCAAATATTTATTAAAGTATTTAATAATATCTTTTTTATTTAAACCAATTTTCAAAGAATTATATAGCCTATATGTAATTAAAGCTGATAGTCTATAATCTACTAAGGCCTTTTTCAATAATGGATTCTTATTTGCTTTAAGTTTAATAATTAACCTATTAATAAAGTCGAAGTCTTTATCCAACTTGTCCAATGAAAAAGTAGATAATCTATTGTCATCTTCATGAAAAACATAATTTGTTAAGTACTCATTAACGAAACAAATTCTATCGGTTTTTGATAATACCTCAGAAAAGAATTCCATATCCTCTCCCCAAGATACGTTTTCTGGAAAACATATATTATACTTGTCTATCAGTTTCTTCCTAATCATCCAACTATTTGTACAAACTTTCACTCTATCTAATATATAGTCTATTAAAATATCTCCTTCCTTAAATAACGTTTTACACTTTTTCTTTTCTTTAGAGGTAACAATAAAATAACCACAATAACAAATATCAAAATTCTTTGTCTTGATTTTAGAATACATTTTCTCTAGAAAAGTGTCTTCGTAAAAATCATCAGAATCAAGAAAACAAATTACTTCACCACTAGCTAAATCAATCCCTTTATTTCTTGCGACAGATACTCCCGAATTTTCTTGATATATATATTTGAAGTTGGACCTTTTATACATTTCTACTATCTTCGCCGTGTTATCTGTACTACCATCATCAATGATAATTACTTCAAAGTCTTGAAATGTTTGGCGTAACAAAGAATCTAATGCAAAATGGATAGTATCTTCTCTATTATAGGCAGGGATAATTATTGAAATTTTTGGATTCATATTTCATCCTCTCTATACTATATGATAATTATAAATCTAAAAAAATATTTTGGTTCATAAAATAATAGCCACTTAATAAAATTTAGGTATAATCAGACTATCTCCTTTTTTCAAATTGTAATCTTTATAGTCAGTAGGTGAGTAAAATTACCAATCACTTAGTTTTGTTAAATTATACTGATAATCAGAATGGAAGGGATACCTGCTTCTGGAAAATAGTCCCTATACACAAAAAGCATCCATGAGTCGAGTCGCCACTCCCAACGATTAATGAGGAATTTTTTTCATAAAAAAATGATAAAGTATAAATTTTTTTCAAACAATAAAATATTAATCAAGAGAGATGAATAAATGTTTAAAAGCAAAAATTAATAACAAATAAAAACTTTCTACCTCAATGGCATTAATTGACATATAACTTATAGCCATGCATAACAAAGGGAGAGCTCCTATAAAGCTAACTTTTTTATTTTTACTTTGACTCTTTACTTCTATTAAAATTGAAAACAAATAGATTAAAAACAGGATTGTACCTATTATTCCCAAAGCAAGGAGTAATTCTAAAATAAAATTATGTGCATACCCCATACCTGCTCCAATTCTACTACCATAATCTTGAATACCAACACCAAAATAAAAAAATTCATAATTAGAAAATATGAACTCTAAACTACTCTCAGCAATTTCATTCCTACCGCTAGTTAGCAATGTTAGGTCACTTTCATACATTGTAAACCTTGAAATAGTTAAATCTATAAAATTCATAATATTTTTTGGAAACACCATTAAAAATAAAACGCTTAATATTGCGAAAATCACGATAAACCTTTTATGCTTTCTATATTTTTTTAGAGAAAATATCACTCTAAAAAAATATATGACACTCACAAATACAAGGACAATTATATACATTCTAGATAAGCTCATAAAGCCAAACATAAGCAGCATAAAAACTATTAAATAGTATAATGCTTTGTTTAATAATGTTACTCCTTTTCTATTCAGCAACATTATTAAACAAAAAAGACTAATTAATATATATAGCGAATAATAATTGGGATCACCTGCACCTCCGGAGAATCTATCAATAACATTCGATTGATTTAAATCAATAATTTGACCAGTTTCTAATATATTTGTAATCAATCCAACAATTGATGAAATCATGACCCCGCTGACAAAATACTTAATACTTAATAAATGATTAGATTCATCATTATTAGACGAAATTATAAACAGTATATAAATTTGAGTAAGTGTCCAACCCATAAGCGTCAGGATATTATATGAATTATATAAAAACGCATGTCCCCATTCATAAATAATAACCATCATTGAAATCAAAAGAAGGATTTTATTTATCTTAATCTTAAACTTATTCTTTAATAAAACAATCCGAAAAATTGCAAAAAGTATTAAAATGTTTAATATCGGAGCAGGAAGACCTGGAATAAAAGTTACACCTATATTTGGAACTAAAATTAGAAAATAGTGTAAGGAAAATTGAATTGGAATAGTCATTATTCTATATAAAATATAAAAAAATAGTAAATACATAGATATAGAAGAAACAATAATCTGACTCGAAAGAATTAAAAAGCCAATTATAATAATATCGACAATAAACTTACTCCTTACTCTATTCCACAGCTTATTATCCATTGTATCTTGAGATTTAGTTAGTATATAATTTTCTTTAATAAAATTTATCTTCCAACTCAACATCTTGTATATACCTCTACAAAGTCTTCTTTATATTGTGTTAAATTAAACAAACTTTCAACCTTTTCTTTTGCGCTTTTAGACATATTTTTATAAAGTTTATCATCATTTAATAACTGTATTATGCTTAAAATAAATTGTTCGTCTGTCTTGCATAATATTCCACAAGTGTTATCAACTATATTTGCTATTCCATCTAAATCAGATGCTATTACAGGTTTTCCTAAGGAAAGTGATTCAATTATAGTCATTGGCAATCCTTCTGATTTTGAAGTCATGCAAAGAACTTTTGAGTTCATTAAAATGGGGAATGGATTAGACACAAATCCTAATAAGTCTATATTTCCCTTTAACTTTAATTTTTTAATTAAGCTTTCACACTCTTCTTTTAAGTATCCATCACCAATTATTGCAACTTTTGTTGAAGGTCTTTTTTTTATCACTTTAGAAATAATGTTTATAAACCTGATTGGATCTTTTACATCAACTAGACGTCCTAAAAAAATAATATCATAAGCTAGGTCTGTCGGCACTCTTGACTTTTCCCTAACAACATTTAAATCAACCATGTTTTCTATTACTTTAGTTTTCCTTTTAAGAAACTTTTTAAATATTAATGAATTATTAATAGCTGGTGTTACAACAATAAACTGACTAACCTTAATACTAACTATTAAAAATAGAATAGAACGAATGCAGATTTTATTAAGCCAGTTAGGATATTGGTGGATTTGAGAAACAACAGGAGTATTAAAACTAACCATTGCGGATAATATTGTAGCCGTAAAATCATGAGCGTGAATTATATCCGGTTTATTATCCTTCACAACTTTAAACAGATTTAATAATGATAAATTTTTCATTGGAATATAATTAATATTTCTTTCAGCTAAGGTATTTTTTATAGGACCTTCTGGTGAAACATAATACATATTATATTCTCCACTTAAATTCGATATAATATTAATTGCAACATTTTCTGCTCCCGAAAACTTCTTTGAACGTAGTACGTGTAAAATTTTTTTCATTGTTTCTCCTTTCTATTCATAAAATAGAATATAGTAAAGAACTCTTTCGATGATTTATATCGAATTCTAAATCTCTAAGCATATTTATATATCAATATTTCTTTCTTATTCGTTTAAAAAATCACTATAAATTTTAAGCATTTCTTTACACACATTGTCTAAAGAATATTTCTTAACAAGTCTGGTACTATTTTTTCCAAATATCTGACGTTTATCAGGAACAGTATATAATTTGAATATTGCATTAGCAAAATCGTCAATTTTATCTAAATCAATAACATATCCATTCTCATTATTCGATACCAAATCACGATTTCCTCTACAATTTGTGACTACTAATGGTAACCCTGTAGCCATTGCCTCCATAACATTTACTGGTAATCCTTCTTGTCGGGATGATGAAATTGCAACATCAGACATTTTCATTAGATCCGGAACATCAGTCCGGTATCCAAGGAAATCAATAATTTCTTCTACACCTTTCTTTTTTACTATTTCTTTATAATTCTCAAGATAATCTCCGTCTCCAACAAAAAGTACTTTTAAATTAGGAATCTTATTTTTTAATAAACCGACTGCAGAAATTATCATATTTTGATTTTTCCTATAGCTAAGTTCAGCAACATATATTAAGATAAAATCATTTTTATCATAATTATAAACTTTTCTTAATTTCAATTTCTCTTTTTCTGTCGAAGTGGATCTAAGTCAAGATTTCGGACACAAAAAGATTAAGTTTTTTTCTGCACAACAACCATTCATGGAGTGTTCCACATCCCAAGTAGATTGTCAAAGTGAAAAGAGCCTTTGACAACCTACTCGGGACGTGGAGAAATAAACCCATGGATGTTGTGCCAAAAAAATGTGAGAGGGGACTAACTTGTAACCCTTAGGTTACGCTGCTGAACGACACATCTTTTCATACTCATCTGGTGTTAAATAACCAATGCTTCCATGAATTCGTTTGCGATTATACCAACCTTCGATGAATTGAAATAAGGCAATTCTCGCTGTCTCAAAGCTTTCGTATTTTGTTAGGTAAACTTCTTCTTTTTTCAGTGTAGCGTGAAATGATTCGATACAAGCGTTGTCATATGGACATCCTTTACGACTAAATGACGGAATCATATCGTATTTCTTAAGTAGTTCTTGGAATGCTTCACTTGTATATTGGGTTCCTAAATCAGTATGCACAATAAGTCCAGGGCCAGGTTGTTGATCTTCGATCGCATTCTGGAGTGCCTCGAGAACAATTTCTGTTGTCATTGTACGCGAAAATTTGTAGCCGACCACTTTTTTCGTATGTAAATCAAGTACGGATGCGAGATAACACCAGCCATCACGAAGTGTATGGATATACGTAATATCTGCTACCCATTTTTCGTTGATTGTTGTTGTGGTGAAATCTTGTTCAAGTACATTTTCGCGTTCTTTCACTGGCTCTCGTGTAGATGCTGGGCGATATTTTTTGACAATACATGATTGGATGCCTGCTTGCCTCATAAGACGTTGAACTCGTTTAATGCTACATGAATAGCCTTCTTTTTGAAGTATTTCATGGATTTTAGGTGCGCCATAGCGACCTTTACTTTCTTTGTGAATCACTTTAATCCGGTCAAGTAGCACTTCATTGGCGATATGATAGCTATTGGGTTTCTTATGAAATGAATCATAATACGTACTTCTTGGCAACTTTAAAACACGACACATCATTTGAATTGGGTGATGTTCGCTTTCTTCTGTAATAAAGTCGATCAGTTCTTGCTCATCTATTTTCTCGCGAATATGGTCATAGCCTTTTTTAAGATTTCGATCTCCTGTTTCAACCGAAGGTTTTCCTTTTGGATTGCATCTACATCTGACACAGTTAATTCCTGTGTTCCTTCAATTGGAGAGAGTTGCTTAATCCATTTATAAATAGTTACTTCTGACACACCATATTCGCTAGAGAGTTGACTGACCGGAGTACCTGAGCGATAAAGCTCAACTACTGTTTGTTTAAATTCTTGATTATAACGTTTTCGACTCATATTTCGGACACGACCTTTCGTTAGTTCAATAATAGTGACTTAACCAAGTTGTGTCCATGTATCTATACTACATTCAAAGGCTTAAATTTTTCTAGGTCTATTCCAACTCCACTAACTAATTTTGTTGAACATGCTCTCATTTTATTCCTTGCAACATAATAATCTTCACTGTTAATTGTAATAAGACAATCTGTATAATTTGATAACCATTTTTCAATGGGATAAAAAAACATCCAATTTTTTAATGAAGCTCCTTTATAAAAATGAAACCCATGAGCTGTATACATAACTTTTACATTCTTCAAATTTCTACAAGCCAATCTTACACAAGCAGATGCCACTGGTGTATGGGTATGAACTAGATCATATTTCTGTTTTTTAATCAAATTTTTTAATTTTTTATATGCAAATACATTTTTTTTACTTAAAGGAGAACGTTGAAATTCAATGTTATATATTTTACAACCGAGTTTCTTTAACTCTGTACTAGGTTCTTTTACAATATTAAAAGCAACGTCTACTTGATGTCCTTTTTCCATTAACAATTTAATATGAGGTACCAAAAATGCATTTACTGTATTTGATATTGTTGTAACATATAAAATCCTCAATTATAAAACCTCACATATCCTTTGATATTCAGTAAATAATAACTAAATAATATACTCTAGAAACGGCACCATATTGTCGAATAACTAATGTTAAATATTTAATAGTTTAATTAACGAATAATGGGCTATTAAATTTTTAAAGTTTTCAACTCATTATATTTCATCATATAAATTCCTTCATCATATTTTCCAATTCCATTTATATTAGCTGTACCAAGCACGTTTTTAAGAATCATTTTTGGAATATTAACACCACTCTCATACGCATGTGGATATCCTCCACCAAATCGAGGATTCACTTCGGAAATATAATATTCACCGTTAACTTTAAAAATATCTATATCAATAATACCTTTAAAACCAACATTTTTTACAAATCTCCTAATCAAATCAAAAAGTTGATCGTCTTTAACTGATACTGACTTATCAGTTTCTCCAGCTCTCATTTTTATTTTCTCTTTTGTAAATATAGCGACAGGTTCATTAGGCGCTGGGGGTCAGGCCCCGATACAGGACGAAGGCTATTTCGCACAAGAGAGCTAGACACCGAAGCTAGACATCATCGAAAAGTGGAAGCGCCTTGCTTAGCTCCGAGATGCGCTGAAGGGCTTGCGAGGAGGCTGTCGCCTCCACAGCAAGACCGAAGCGTCACGAGGAGCTAGGCGCTGGAACTAGACATCTCGAAAAGCGAAGCCAATCTCCTAACGCCGTAAGGAAAATGTTCTTCCGACAAGAAACGCCTGCCTTTCGAAGGAGAAAGTTCATCTTCCACTAGGCGTTGCGTATCGAAA